>CALRAY010000022.1 GCA_943353705.1 Patescibacteria group bacterium UBA4664
ACAAAAGCAGAAGAAGGGTAAGGCCCGCATGAAGCAAATTGGCAAAGTTTCTGTACCCTCTAGTGTTTTTATGGACCTTATTAAGAAAGCCTAGACTATTGTAGTAATGTCTAATGATTAGCTGTATGATATTAGTTAAGCTTAATACAAGGAGAAAACTTAATGGAAGAATATCAAAAAGCAAAACACGAGATTAACCAGAAAAATCCAAACAAAGGCTTGATAGCTGCAATTGTTATTGTAATTATATTATCAATCGCTGCAGTTGGAGGCACTTGGTATTACATGAATAATAAATGCAAAAATGATAAAAAAGCCCAAGATGCTCAGATTCAACAACTCCAAAAGCAGATAGATGAATTGAAAAAAGATAAAGAAATTTCTGAATCTAAGACAAAAGTATACAATACAAAATATGAATTACTGAAGTTCGCATATGATAATGGCTGGACCATTTCAGATACATCCACACCTAAGGCAGCTAATTCAACTACAGATTCGGGCAGAGATACTGTTAAGTTGACCTCTCCAAATGGCTTTGTTGTTACTATTGATGCAGGCCTGTATGGTATTGGCGGGGCCTGTGATACATGTACCGTTGTTTATTCTGAGCCGTTGAAGGTTCTTGGCGAGCAGTATTATATAAACTACATTCAAAATACCGAAAATGGCAAAGGAGTATCGACAATAATACTAGCCAAAAAAGCCGATGATACATTCGGTGGTATCAATTCTAAAAACATAAAGGGTACCGATGGTAGCCCATCGATAATTATGATTAGCGCTAAATATGCCAATGGCAGTACCGTAGTAGTTAAAGACATAAACACTATAAAAACTGATGCGAATGTAATTGCCTACAAGCAAATGCTTCAAAGCTTAAGTTATTAAGGAGAAAAAAATGGAAAACGATCAAAACAGTCAGATGCAAAGCAATGTTAATCAAGCTAATGTGCCCTCACAACCCATAAAGCAAGGTGGAAAAGGCCCAATTATAGCGATTGTAATAATTATAATAATTGCAATAACAGGAATCGCCCTTACTTGGTATTTTGTAAATAATAATGCAAATAAAAAAGCTCAGGAAAAGGAAACTAAAATTAATGAACTCAACGTTAAGGTACAGGAATTGAACGCGGAAATAACCAAGCTAAAAGAATCTCAATCTACACCTACGGCTGGTAATGACCAGGCAACAATCCTTAGTAACGTAAAAGCTCTATATAAGGATAGGACGGGAGGTGGCGAGACAGAAGCTGAACAGAAATATTTCACAGAAGCCTTTTACAAAACCCTCAAGACAGGTCAATTTTCTGCAGACCCAATACTATGCGCACAAAATGATGTCGAGTACGACAAATTGGTCTTCAATAATCCAACTATTACTGGTACGAACGCAACAATTTCTGTAAAAACGCAGTATGGAGCTACAATAAATATTAAATTAGTAAAACAGAACAATGTTTGGCTGGTTTCTTCGGTGACCTGCCCAGTTCAATAAAAAAGACAAAAACTAATTAGCACTCTTGACAGTTGAGTGCTAATTTCTTAAAATATGTATTAGTTAGCACTCTTAAGTGTTGACTGCCAATTGTAGTAGTATTACTATATTAACAACATGACTGAAAGACAAAGCAACATTTTGGCTGAAATTGTAAGTCTCTATGCGGATAGTGCCGAGCCTGTTAGCTCGCGTGAGCTGGCTCACAGCTTTAGCTTGAGCTCTGCGACTATTCGTTCCGAGATGGCTAGCCTAGAGGATGCGGGCTTCATATACCAGCCTCATGTATCTTCCGGGCGTGTTCCTACTGATGCTGGCTACCGACACTTTGTTAATAGAATTGTAGATCGGCCAACAGTGCCTGGTAGGAGTATGCAGACCATATCTAAGCGTGTCGATAGCCTAAAGGATAGGGCAGATGGAGCAATTAAAATTGCCGCCGAGACATTAAGTGATATGACTGGCAATATGACCTTTGCAACCCTCAGCGATTCGGTGTATTTTCATGGAATGGGCCAACTATTTAGTCAGCCTGAGTTCATGGATATAGCGCAAGTCGGGCAAGCCGCTCGATTCCTAGACGCAATGCAGGTATGGCTTGCAACAGCTAATATTGATAAAATGCAGGTATATATCGGCCAAGAAAATCCTGTGGCACGGGCTAGCGGACTTACGATGATAGTCAATCGCTTTAGTAGTCCCTACTCAGACCGCAGCTATATTGGTATAGTAGGTCCGACCAGACAGAGCTATGAAAAGGTATTAAATCTTGTTGATGGCACAAGTAAAGCGTTACAGGAAGTATTTAGTGAATAATATATGAATAAGCAAAAACCCATTATAAAAAGTATCAAAAAAGATAAGGCTGCAGAGTCGGAACAAAGGATTGGTGAACTCACCGAAGCTTTGCAGCGACTTCAGGCTGACTTTGAAAACTACAAAAAACGCCAAACTGAAGAGCAGGCTAATACTATGGTGCGTGCTAAAGAAATGATGCTGAGCGAGATTCTGCCAGCCTTAGACAACTTTGATTTGGCGAGCGCACATCTACCCAAAGAGCTTGAATCAAACTCATGGGCGCAGGGTATGATATTCGTAGGGCAACAACTTACCCAAAAGCTCGACGAGCTTGGGGTGATGAAGCTGGTGCCATTAGGTCAGCAATTTGACCATAATATTCACGAAGCAATTGAGCACGTCCAATCTGACAAACCGGAGGGAATTATAACCGACGTGATTACCCCGGGTTATCAGATTGGAGATAGAGTCGTCCGCCCGGCTCGTGTAAAGGTGAGTGGCGGAAGCAATAATTCATTAAACGATCAAGAAAAGGAGAAATAAATGGGAAAAATTATCGGAATAGACTTAGGTACAACTAACTCAGCTATGGCTGTTATGGAAGGCGGCGAAGCTACTATTATTGCCAACGAGGAAGGTGGACGTACTACCCCGAGCATCGTAGCTATAAATAAAAACGGCGAGCGTTTAGTGGGACAAACTGCTAAAAGGCAGGCTGTTATTAACCCAGACAATACCATTTTTAGTGTAAAACGACTTATCGGTCGAACTATCGACGACGAAGAGGTGAGACGGGATATGGACTTGATGCCATACCAGATAATAAAAGCTGACGGTCATGTAAAAGTTAAAATGGGAGATAAGGATTATACTCCAGAAGAAGTGTCGGCTATGATTTTGAGCAAGCTAAAGGCTGATGCTGAAAAGTTCCTTGGCCAGCCTGTGACTGAGGCAGTCATTACGGTGCCGGCATACTTTAACGATGCGCAGCGCCAGGCAACTAAAGATGCTGGTAAGATTGCTGGGCTAGAAGTAAAACGTATTATCAATGAGCCAACCGCAGCAGCTCTTGCCTACGGACTAGACAAGAAAAAAGAAGAAAAAGTCGTTGTGTACGACCTTGGTGGTGGTACATTTGATGTTTCTGTCCTAGAACTTGGCGACGGAGTATTTGAAGTAAAGAGTACTAATGGAGATACTCATCTTGGTGGAGATGACTTTGATTTGCATCTAATAAATCACCTAATTGCTGAATTTAAGAAAGATCAAGGAATTGACCTGAAAGCCGACAAGGCTGCAATGCAGAGGCTAAAAGAGGCAGCTGAAAAAGCCAAAATTGAACTTTCAACAACCAACGAAACTAGCGTAAATATTCCATTTATTACAGCTGATGCAGAAGGCCCTAAGCATTTAGATATGACACTTACCCGTGCCGACTTTGAAAAACTTGTAATGGAGCTAGTGGAAAAAACACTTAAGCCATGTGAGGCTGCCATTAAGGATGCCGGTGTCAGTAAAGATGATATTAATGAAATTATCTTGGTAGGTGGTATGACTCGAATGCCGTTGGTTCAAAAGAAAGTTGAAGAGTTTTTTGGAAAAAAACCACTCCAGGGAGTTAATCCAGACGAAGTCGTTGCAACAGGTGCGGCTATTCAGGGTGGAGTACTTGGCGGTGACGTCAAGGATGTGTTGCTTTTAGATGTTACCCCTTTGAGTCTTGGTATTGAAACACTAGGTAGTGTTAGTACGAAGCTAATTGAGCGCAATACCACGGTCCCTACTAGTAAAAGCCAGGTTTTTAGTACGGCTGCAGATAACCAAACTAGCGTAGAAATAAATGTCTTGCAAGGTGAACGTGAAATGGCTAACGATAACAAATCACTTGGCCGCTTTGTACTGGATGGTATTCCACCTTCTCCAAGGGGTGTGCCTCAGATTGAAGTGAGCTTCAACATAGATGCTAACGGTATTGTAAATGTCAGCGCTAAAGATAAGGCCAGTGGCAAGGAACAAAAGATTACTATTACTGGTGGTGGAAGCTTAAGCGAGGATGAGATTAAAAAGATGCAAGAAGATGCCGAGAAGAATGCCGATGAAGACAAGAAGAAGAAAGAATTGGCTGAGGCTAGAAATCAGGCAGATACACTGGTGTACACTGCCGAAAAAACCATTCTCGATGCAGGCGATAAGGTAGATGAAGAAGATAAAAAATCTATCAATGAAGCAGTTCTTGCGCTTAAAGAAAAGAAGGACTCAGATGACGTTAAAGAGCTTGCAAAACTAACTGAAGATCTTAACGGAAAGCTCATGAAGGTTGGCGAAAAAATGTATAAAGATCAGCCCTCTGAGGGAGCAGATGACACTACTAAATCCGATTCTAAGGATTCAAAAGATAAAGATAAAAAATCAACTTCTAAAGAAGAAGACTCGGATGCCCAAGAAGGTGAGATAGTAGACGAAAAGAAAGAAGATAAGTAAAGTGTCAAAAACCAGCCAAGGTCAAAACTTCATTGGCAAAACTATTGAGATAGAGTTTGACAGGCCACTTGGAACAAAGCACCCAAAGTTTGATTGGAACTACCCAGTAAACTATGGATTTGTTCCAGGTGTGCTGGCTGGCGACGGTGAAGAGCTGGACGTATATTATTTGTCTTCTGACAAGCCCCTCAGTAAAATTACTGGAGTATGTATAGGCTATGTTTATCGGTTTGATGATAGTGAAGACAAATTAATTGCTACTGACGGAACAAAGCTATCTAAAGACGAAATTGAAAAACAACTAGAATTTCAAGAAAAGTGGTTTAAACATGAGATAATTCTAGCATAATGAAAACACCTGCAAACATTTATATAGATGGCGAGAATTTATTCTACCAATTGGTCGATATTTTGACCAAAGAAGGTCTTATAAAAGAGCGCACAGAACTTCTTAAGATTGATTTGATATCGCTCTTTATCGAAGCTGTAAAAGATAATGTAAAGCCAATTAATGTCCGCTACTATGGAACAAAGCTACATATTATTTCGACCATGGGCGAAGAGGCTCACGAGCAGTCTAAGAAAATGGTAGAACAAAAAACTGCTTGGGGAGCATGGCTCAAAAAACAGAAAATAGAGTATGTAACAGCCGGCAATCTTAAGGCGCGTAGAAGAGGCGATAGTGTGGTTTTTCAGGAAAAAGGCGTTGATGTTACTCTGGCTGTTGATATGGTTCAGGCAGCATACGAACAAGATAATCTTCATTTTGTAATAGTCAGTTCTGATTCTGATGTAATACCGGCCCTAAGAATAGTCAAGCAGAGAGGCCATAAAATTACCTACGTAGCTCAAAAGAACCAGCTCAATAAAGCTATTGTAGCTCACGCAGACGATACCATTACTTATTCCAAGCAAGATATTATAAAAAGCTTCAATGAGGCTAACAAATAAGATATGGAAAAAAGAGATTATTATGAAGTCTTAGGGGTTAGTAAAGGGGCATCGCAAGACGAAATAAAAAAAGCATTCCGCAAAAAGGCAGTTGAGCTCCACCCTGACAGAGGTGGTGATGAGACTAAATTCAAAGAAGCCAATGAGGCATACGAAGTGCTTAAGGACGAACAAAAGCGTCAAGCCTATGATCAGTTTGGACATGCAGCCGGAGCTGAACAGGCCGGAGGAGGCTATGGTGGGGGAAATCCATTTGGTGCAGGCTTCAACGGTCAAGGTTTTGACCCCAACGAAATTAGATTCGATTTCGGAGGCGGAGGCGGTGGCTTAAATGATATTTTTGATATGTTCTTTAGAGGCCAACAAACTCGTACTAGGGATGTTGAAATGAGCCTTACGATTGATTTTGAAGAAGCCATAAAGGGCACTACAAAAGAAGTTAGCCTTAGGGTGGCAGACCACAAGAATGGTGGCCGCAAGCAGGAAGATATTAAGATAAAAATACCCGCCGGAATAGATAATGGACAAGCTATCAAATTAGAATCAAAGGGAGAAATTAATCAAAAAGGCGATAGAGGGGATCTGTATGTTCGAATTCAGGTCCGTCCCGATCGAAGATTTGAGCGCGATGGCTCTAGTATTATTAGTAAGATCAAAATAGACATGATTGTGGCGGCTCTCGGCGGCGAACATTTAGTCGAAACTATTGATGGAGAAGTTAAGTTCAAAATTCCAGCAGGCACTCAGCCGAATAAAATATTCAAACTTAGTGGCAAAGGAATGCCGATATTAAATACTGACCGCAGAGGGGATCATATATTAATCTGCGAAATAGGAATTCCTACTAAACTCAACTCTAAGCAAAAAGAATTGCTTGCCGAATTTCAGAAATCATCCAAGAAACATAAGTTCTGGTAATTTACAGCTAGCACTTATTGGGTCTATAATTAAAACATAAGTTTTATGATGAATTTTAAATTAGGCTTCGATTTGCTATTTTTTGCTATTATTGGTGCGGCCACCGCTAGCGGAGTATTTTTAGGTGATGAAAAATCTCAAAGGCTTGCAATCGGAGTATTGGTTGGAAGCTTTGCAGTAACTCAGTTTAGTGAGCCAATCGAAAAGGCATTGGGCGGTAGGGTAGCTGCAATAACTCCTGTACTCGTATCGGTTATTATAATGGCACTCTGTGTCTTGGCGTGCCTAATTGGTAAGAATGTAAGGGATAAAAAGTGGCCTAAGAGTATTATAAAATCAATAATTTTGGGAGTACTTTCGGGCCTAGTTGCGATTGCCTATGTTATTGCATCAATTCCAGCTCAATTAAGATATAATTTAGTTACCGACCATAACTTAGCTGCAATGGTTTATGACCTGCGAATTTATCTTGCAGCCGCATTGATAATAGCCCTACTAATAACATTTATGACAGTAGGCAAAGCAAAGAAATAGTTGACTAATACGTATTTTTGTCTGTAAAATTACTTAGTTACGCCCAAGTCTATTATTATTTGAAATTATCAACTAAAATTAAAACATAACTACTCTTGAAAGGAGGCACTATGCGAATACTTATCCTGGCTAATATCGTAAAAGGCGAAGGAGCTCAGAGGCTAATGAAGTCTGCTGTCGAGCGTGGGCATGATGTGCAAATTATAGATTATAAAAAGTGCTATTGTCATATTCAAAAGAGTAAGCCACAAGTATTTTACGAGGGCAAGGCACTAACTGGGATTGATGCAATTATTCCAAGAATAGCAGTATCTACGCAATCATATGGCAGTGCAATCATAAGACAATTTGAAATGATGAACGTCTTCTCGACTACTGGCTCATTAGCCTTTATTCGCACTCGAGATAAGCTCAGGAGCATGCAGCTATTGGCTCGGCACGATATAGATTTCCCAAATACAGTATTCGCTCATAGTTCAAAGCGAACAGAGGATGTAGGCAAATTAATTGATATTGTCGGCGGAACACCTTTGATTATTAAGCTGGCTCGCGGGAGTCTTGGGGTAGGAGTTGTGTTGGCCGAGACAAGAAGTGCTGCCAAGGCCATAATCCAAGCCTTCTATTCACAGGAGGTGAATATACTTCTTCAGGAATTCATCGAAGAGTCGAGTGGAATGGACGTTCGAGTGTTCATAGTTGGTGGCAAGATAGTTGGTGC
>CALRAY010000023.1 GCA_943353705.1 Patescibacteria group bacterium UBA4664
TTGGTTGGGATAATAACCGCAATGAAACAAATTCGATTAGCTGCCGCCAAGGTTCAAGAGAGTGCCGACTCAGCCGCCGAATTAGTTGATGAGGTCAGGAGTGCAGTAGTTAATCCTGGTGTCATTGCATTGCTTATTGAAAAATATCTTAAAAGGCATTATCACAAGAAAGGAAATAGCAAAAAATGAGTAATAACAAAGGATTATTTAAAGGCGCAGTAATCGGTGCAGCAGTGGCAGGCACTCTGGCGTTGCTGTTTGCTCCAAAGGCAGGTAAAGAATTGCGTGAGGATATATCCAAAAAAGCCAAGGAATTGAGTGGAGACTTGGATGAAAAAATTAAAAAAGCCCAAAAGGAAGCGGACAATCTTAGTGGAGATGCAAAAAAAGCGCAACTAGAGCTAATAAAAAAAGCTCAGAAGCTGAAGCAGGATTTAGGTGCCAAGGGCGATGAGTTTGATAAGTCGGGCAAGCGCGTTACGAAAGTTGCTGCTCGTGAGGCAGACAAGATGATTCAAGAGGGCAAAGTTCTTGCAGATGAACTCAGTGCCCACAAAAAAGATGCATTGAAAGATACTAAAAAATTCGTCAAGAAAGCAACTGTATCTTCTAGCAAGATAGCTAATGCGGCGGCCAAAGAAGTGCGCAAGAATACCAAGGGCAAAAGTACTAAATAATGCCCAAAGACCCTAAATATAAAAATATCACCGAGCAAGACTTAATTTCGCTGGATGGTATATTGGAGACCTTAAAGAATAAGAAAAAGCTTTTTTGGTTGAATTTTAAGGCTGGCTTTGTAAGAGGATTTGCGGGCATTTTAGGTGCTGCATTGGCGGTTATATTGATTGGCGTATTGGCCACTTACTTAGGTGGCATACCAATGATAGGTGATTTTATCAAACAAATCAGCGATGCTGTGAAATCTACTAATTAGTATTGCTGTAATATAGTGAGGAGAGAGTTAAATGGCAGGGGATACTATTAATAGTGAAAATGATATTTTATCCAGTGCTCGCAACGAGCCTGGCTTTGTTGACTTTGTTCATTTGCATAATCATACGCATTACAGTTTGCTCGATGGACTACAAAAAATACCACAATTGATTGACCGAGTAGAGGCGCTAGGTCAGAGCTCTGTTGCCATAACTGATCATGGCACACTGAGTGGCAGTATTGAGTTCTATAAGCTCTGCCGAGCTAGAGGCATTAAGCCAATCATTGGATTAGAGACATATGTAGCGCCAAGAAAGCACACCGACAAAAACTCCGCCGAAGATAGAAACCCCTACCACCTAACTCTGCTGGCTAAAAATAATCAAGGCTATAAGAACTTGATGAAACTAAGTACAATCGCATCCCTAGACGGGTTTTACTACAAGCCTCGGGTTGATCACGATTTGCTTGAAAAGTATTCTGAAGGACTGATTGTCTTATCTGGGTGCTTAGGTGGTGAGCTTGGTAAATTAATATCTAATGATCAGCTAGAACAGGCAACCGATCTAGCTAGCTGGTACCTAGGAGTCTTTGGAAAAGAAAATTACTACCTAGAATTACAGCCTCATATTGATTGGGCTCCTCAGAAAAAATTGAATGCGGGATTAATGAAAATATCTAAAGAACTAAGTATTGATGTGGTCGTTACGGGCGATTGTCACTATTCGACCGAGGCCGACCACTACCCTCACGACATTCTACTGTGTGTTCAGACGGGCTCAAATGTTAATGATACCAACAGGATGAAGCTTGATATGGATTTGTCAGTTCAGCCAGGTAGCTATTTTTTGGATCGATTCAAGGATAATACTGAAGCACTAAGTAATACGGTCAAAATAGCTAATATGTGCAATATTGAAATTGAACTGGGCAAAATTCTTATTCCAACATTCCCTGGAGTGCCAAAGGGCGAAACCGAAAAAAGCTATCTCAGAAAACTTGTCTATCAGGGTGCGGCAGATCGCTACGCCAGCATGTCTTCGGCTAAGGCTGAGGATTTGACTGAGGCTGTGGTGAGTAAAAAACTCGATAAAAAGGTACTAGACAGGATTGAATACGAACTAAAGGTGATTGGCGAGATGGGGTATGAGGGCTATATGCTTATAGTCTCAGACCTAATAAATTGGAGTAAAAGTCAGGGCATAGTGTGCGGCCCCGGCAGGGGTAGTGCGGCCGGAAGTATAATTGCGTATTGCACAAAAATTACCGAGATCGACCCAATCAAATATGGACTACTATTTGAACGCTTCTTGAACCCAGATCGTATTAGTATGCCAGATATAGACATGGACTATGCGGATGATCGCCGAGCTGAGGTTATTGCTTACGCAACACAAAAGTACGGCCAAGATAGAGTGGCCCAAATAATAACCTTTGGGGTTATGGCCGCCCGAAATGCCGTAAGAGACACTGGTAGGGTTTTGGGTGTGCCTTATAGCGAGGTAGATGCTATCGCCAAAGCCGTTCCGCCACCAGTTCAGGGCAGGCATATTCCTCTCAAATCTTCCATCGAAGAAAGTCCAGAGCTTAAGGCTATATATAATGCTAGCCCTAAAAATAAAGAAATTATCGATATTGCCATTCAGCTCGAAGGTACCATTCGTAATGCAGGAACCCATGCGGCTGGTGTGGTTATAGCTCCAGAGCCGCTAGTTGAATACACGCCCCTGACGAGGGCTAGTAAGGGCGGGGTGGCAACTCAATATTCAATGAATCCTATAGAAGATTTAGGCCTATTGAAGTTTGATTTTTTAGGCCTATCTAACCTTACTGTTATAAAGAATGCACTAAGAATTATTAAAAGAGTGTATAAAAAAGATATTGTAATTACTGACATTCCGATTGATGACGAGAGTACATTTAAGCTCTTAAGTAATGGCGATACAACAGGAGTATTTCAGCTAGAATCAGCTGGAATGAAGCGCTATTTGAGGGATTTGAAGCCTGATAAATTTGAAGATATTATTGCTATGGTATCGTTATATCGCCCCGGCCCTATGCAATGGATAGAAGATTTTATTAATCGCAAGCATAGACCAGAATTAGTAACCTATGGTCATCCAAAAATGGAGTCTGCCCTCAAGGAAACCTATGGAATTATTGTGTATCAAGAACAGGTAATGCAAATTGCTAAGGACTTGAGTGGCTTCACGGGCGGTCAAGCAGACACTCTGCGCAAAGGAATTGGCAAAAAAAATCCAGAAGTTATAGCCAAGATGAAAAATGAATTCATTGATGGTGCGATAAAAACATCCGATGCAGATAGTAAATTTGTCCACGACCTCTGGAAGGGGCTAGAAGATTTTGCGGCCTATAGCTTTAATAAGTCACATGCAGCCTGCTATGCACTCATTTCAGTTCAGACCGCCTACCTGAAGAGCCATTACCCATCGGCGTTCATGGCCGCACTCTTAACTAGCGACCATGAAAATCTTGAAAGAATAGCCATAGAAGTAGCAGAGTGTAGGAAGATGGGAATAGAGGTTTTGCCTCCAGACATTAATGAATCTTTCATGGAGTTTGCAGTTGTACCAGAGACTGAAAATATTCGTTTTGGGCTTGGTGCTGTTAAGAATGTTGGTCAGGGTCCTATCGAAAAAATTATTGAAGCAAGGGATGATGGAGGACAGTTTAAGAGTATCGAAGATTTTGCGCAGAGAGTCGATGCTACCGTAGTAAATAAAAAAGTCATGGAGAGTTTGGTTAAATGTGGCGCATTTGATTCAATGGGGGATCGAGACACCCTACTCTGTAACGTGGATAAAATTACATCTTATGCTAGTCGTGTGCAGAAAAATGCACTCTCGGGCCAGATAGATATATTTGGATCCTTAAACCTACACGAACAGGTGCCATCAATAAGTATGGATAAGCCGAACCACAAGATAGACCCAAGGCAGCACCTTATTTGGGAGAAGGAACTACTTGGACTTTATGTAAGTACGCATCCTCTTAGCGATTTTAAAAACTATTTTCAGCACAAGACAAATAGTATCAAGGACTATAAGAAGTCAGATGATGGAAAAATAATTACTATTGGTGGGATTATTACTTCAGCCAGGAAAATATACACGAAGAAGAATGACCCTATGGCGTTTGTGCAGCTAGAGACTCTCGATGGAGATGTAGAGTTGATTGTTTTTCCACGAGTATACGCACAGTACGAGGATTTGTGGGTCGCAGATAATGTGCTAGAGATTGAAGGCAAAATAAATGCTAAAGACAGAGATGGTAATTCTACGGATGAGCTAAAAATATTCGCCGATAAGGCAAAAATATTGAATGCCGAAACTGCTCGAATGTGGCTCAAGCCCAAAGCTGAACCCGAGGCTAGTACTACGCCTAAAACTGGCTCAGAAGAAACCGCACTTTCGATTGACCTAGAATCTATAGGTGACACCGATACTTTAATGAAAATTAAGCAATTACTCGATAATAATCCAGGCAAAACAATTGTTACGCTAACATTTAAGGCTACTAATCAAAAAATGCGTCTACCGAGAGGAGTAAATATGGACTCTAGTGTTCTAGAAGATCTGAAAATAGTCATAGGTGATAAGAATATAACAATCAAGGATACTAGGCCTGCTAATATTTAGTTATATCCTATAGCTACTTGCCAGATAGGACCGCATATGATAAAATTGTTTCGTTATGCAAGATACTTTAGCAAAGATAGAGAAGAGCTCACTTAAGAAAAAGATTGCCGACGTGCGCGTTGGTGATACTGTTCGAGTTCATCAAAAAATTACAGAAGGCAAGAAAGAGCGTGTACAGATCTTCGAGGGTCTTGTCATTAGCTTTCGTAAGTCCGGATCTGTTAGTGCTATTATAACTGTCCGTAAAGTAGCTTCAGGCGTAGGTGTAGAAAAAAGCTGGTTCGTGCACAGCCCTAATGTTGTCAAAATCCAGATTATTAAGCGTAGTAAGGTTCGCCGAGCAGTGCTTAATTATATGCGTACTCGTTCTGGCAAGTCAGCCCGTATGGCCGAGCAGGAATTTGATCGAAATGCAGCCAATGAGGCCGATGACAGAACTCCTAAGCAAATTGCTGAAGAAGAAATATCTAAAATTGAAGAAGCGGATAAGGTCAAAGCAAGTCAAGACGAACTAAATCAAGTTGACGAAAGTACGGATGATGTTGCAAAGCAGGAGAATAAAGAAGCAGCCAAGGAAGATACCAGCAACGACGAAGCTCCAAAAGATAAGAACCAAGATGAAAAAGTAAACACTGACGGCAATGACGAAGCTAAACTCCCAGCTGAAGAATTCGATGAAGGTGTTAAAAAAGCTGAATAATAATATCTAGCCTATTTTATAGACCAGAGCTTAAATACAAAAGACCCCATGCAGATGCGGGTCTTTTGTATTATGTGGTAGCTAAATCTTCGTTTCGTTAAAAAACTTTATGTATAATAAATTAATTATGAATAGCCCAAAAGTACAAGCAAGCTACAGCTTGGAGAATAGATTCGCACGCCAAGGCTTAGTGCTAGTGGCTGGTATAGATGAGGTGGGACGAGGATGTTTATCTGGACCATTAGTTGCCAGTGCAGTTGTCTTGCCAATTAAATGCCGCCTAAAACTATATGATTCTAAGAAAATATCTCACTCAAAACGTCAGCAGCTCTCCAGTGATATTTATGATGTAGCCCTTGCTGTTGGGCTAGGCTGGGTAAGTAACGTCAAAATAGACGAATTTGGTCTTGCCTGGGCGCTAAGAGAAGCTTATGAGCTTGCTCTAGTAGATCTTGAGATGCCTATTCACCAGATAATTCTAGATGGCAGCTGCAATTATCTTGAAGACTATAAAATATGCCAGACCATTGTTGCGGCTGATAGCAAAGTGGCCTGCGTTGCGGCCGCCTCAATAGTCGCAAAGGTAGCCCGAGACCAGTACATGTCTGATTTATCAGATAAATACCCAAATTATGGCTATCAAACAAATTCGGGCTATGGCACAGCCTTGCACCGCCAGGCAATTAGAGATTTTGGCCTTACAGACATGCACCGCAAAACTTTTTGTAAAAATATAATACTAGATTAGCCACTAGCCAGCTATGAATTGGGGTATTATGGAAATTATGAAAAATACTACTCAAATTGGCAATCAAGCCGAAACGCTGGCCTGTAAATATCTTGAATCTAAACGCTACAAGATAGTCGAGCGCAATTATAAAGACAGATTTTGCGAGATAGATATTATAGCCGCAGACAAGCAGTATGTTTGCTTGGTTGAGGTTAAGTACCGAAAAAATAATATTTTCGGTGGTGGTTTCGGTGCAATTGATAACAATAAACAAAAAAGGCTTATAAGGGCATTTCTGGTTTGGCTATCTAATAATTCTGAATATCAAGAATATCAGCCTCGAATAGATATAATTGTAGCTGACGAGGCTGGCAATATTGAGCATTTGCAAAATGCAATTGAAGCTTCCTAGCAGTCTTGACATTGGAGTGCTAATTTTTGTATAATAGGGTTATAGTTTGAACACCTATAAAGGAGTCGGAGCTGTTTTAAAACAAAAAACAACCGGCTTTTTTGTTCCAAACAAACATTACAATTGAATAGAAGAATAGAAAGAGAGAAGAAAATATTATGCAAAACCAATTTTTATCAGCCATCGAGCAAATATGTGAAGAAAAAGGTATATCTAGGGACATGGTCTTAGATGCAATCGAAGCGGCAATAATTGCTGCATACAAAAAGGACTTCGGCGATAAGGAGCAGGAAGTTAGAGCCGAACTTAACCCAGATACTGGGGAAGCCACAATTTTTGTAAGTAAAGAGGTTGTGGAGAACGTTGAAGATACGATGACCCAAATAACTCTTGCTGCTGCAAATAAAATTAAAAAAACTGCAGTAATCGGAGATTTGGTAGAGATTAAAGAAGAAAACCGAGATTTTGGACGAGTCGCGGCTCAAACTGCCAAACAAGTTATTGTTCAGCGTATTCGTGAAGCCGAGCGAGATGTCGTGTTTAGCGAATTTAGCGACAAAGAAGGCACTATTATCAATGCCACTGTTCAAAGATTTGAGAACGGTAACACCTATATTGACCTAGGAAGAGCAACTGGAGTTATATTCCCGGGCGATCAGATACCTAACGAAAAGTATTACCCAGGTCAGAAGATCAAGGTGTTCGTAGTAAGGGTGGAGCAAACTAGTCGCGGTCCTCAGATTGTAGTTAGTCGTTCGCATCCTGATATGGTACGTAGGTTATTTGAGATGGAAGTGCCAGAAATATCCAATGGTTCAGTCGAGATAGCTGGCATAGCTCGTGAGGCTGGTGCTCGAACCAAAATAGCTGTCAAATCTAATACTGCCGGGGTAGATCCTGTTGGTACATTTGTCGGTGGTCGAGGTACCAGAGTCCAGGCTGTTATGGGGGAGCTTGGCGAAGAGAAGATAGATATTATTGGCTATAGCGAAGACCCAGTAGAGTTTATAACCAATGCTCTTTCTCCAACAAAAGTCATAAATGTGAAGCTTGATGCAGAAAATAAAAAAGCTATTGTCAGAGTACCAGAAGACCAACTAAGCCTCGCAATCGGTAAGTCGGGTCAAAATGTACGTTTAGCAGCAAAGCTGACTGGCTGGAATGTTGATATTGACGGAGCAGATGATGCTGGAATCGAAGCTACGGCTGAAGAAGTTAAAGATAAGCCTCAGCCCAAAAAGACTTCAGATCTAGAAGATGCCCTAATAGAAGCAAATAAAGACGACGAAAAAGCTACAGAAAAAGCTACAGAAAAAGCTACAGAGTCAGACCCAACAGCTGAAGAGTCTAAATAGCCTCAATAAATTTGGCCTGGTAGGTTTTATTTGGTAAAATTCAAGAAAGGATAAGCGA
>CALRAY010000024.1 GCA_943353705.1 Patescibacteria group bacterium UBA4664
GGTGCTATTCTATAACTATCTAATGTATAAATATTTAGTATTCAAAAATATCGACAGGGTTAATCAATAAGACTTGGGATTTGCTTATAAATCGTTTATAATTAAACATAAGAATTATGAGTGACAGCAAAAATATAATTAAAACTTCAAGCAATAAAAAAGAGTTAGGCCAGATAGTAAGGTTTGCGATTGTGGGCGTATCGAATTTTTTAGTTGACTTCATTATATTTAATCTACTACTTAGGTTTGCTCCAGATTTGTCAGCCGTATGGGCGGGAATCATTTCCGGCACCTTTGCAATGATAAATAGCTTTATATTTAATAAGAATTTTACATTTAAAGCTAAGAATTTATCCTTTTTTAGGCTTGTATTATTTTTCTTGATTACTGCATTTGGATTATACGCAATAAGACCTCTTGTAATTTATTATTTCACCAAGGTATGGCTATGGCCTTCGCAAATCGCCTACGACTTTACAAGCTGGCTCAGGCTACCATTTTCTCAGGAGTTTGATACTAGAAATGTAGCTCTAGTATTTGCTATTGTCGTGGTGCTATTCTATAACTATCTAATGTATAAATATTTAGTATTCAAAAATGAAAAAAAATAACATCAGCCGGATCAGAAAGTATTTACCCTGGTTAATCTTGGGGCTTATTTTATTACTTGCTATATTCTTTAGATTTTACAAGCTAGATTCTCTACCCCCAGGTCTGTTCCCAGATGAAGCGGCTAATGGCCTAGATATATTTGGCATACTAGAACGACAAGACTACCGAGTTGTTTATAACACTAATGGCTCAAGAGAAGCACTCTTCTTCTACATGCAGGCAGTTTTTGTGTATTTTATGGGCAACACCACGCTAGCTCTAAGGATGGCGCCTGCACTAATGGGCGTCGTGAGTGTTTTAGTAATTTATTTAGCTACCAAGGCTTGGTTTAATCGCCGAACAGCTTTAGTCGCAGCATTCTTTTTTGCCGTTAATCCGTGGATTGTCACGATTCAAAGAAATGGCTTTAGGGCAAGTCTTGTGCCTTTGTTCGTTGGTCTTGTGATGTGGTTCGGGGCAAAAGCCTATAAGACAAATAAAACCATATACTACATACTTGCAGCTTTGGCTGCTGGACTAGGGTTTTATACTTATACAATTTTCTATATGATAATTCCTGCATTTATATTGGGAGCCTTTTATATGCTCTTGCTAAGAAGACCTTGGCTTAAGCAAAATTGGAAAAAACTCCTCTTAGGGCTGGCTGTCCTTGGTTTAGTCGTATCTCCACTTGCAGTTATATCAATTCAAAACTCTAGAAATTCGACTAATAGAGTTTCTGATGTAAGCTTCTTAAATAAAGATCTCAATGGTGGAAAACCGTTACAGACATTAGTCACCGGAACGGCTAAGACTTTATTGCAATACAATATTGCTGGCGATGAAAACAATCGACATAACTTTGACGGCCTACCACTTTTAAATATGTTTGTTGGATTGATGTTTTTGCTTGGGGTTGTGGTTTGCTTGTTTAATTTTAAAAAGCCTCGCTATTCGCTAGTTCTAATTGTTTTTGGATCTATGACACTTGGCTCGATATTAACAGCCACCGCACTTCCTCATGCACTTAGATCTATCGGCACAGCAGTTCCGGTATTCATGTTGTCTGCCGTAGGAGTTAATTATCTATTGTTTGTGTGGTATAAGACATTCCCGGTCAATAAGCTTGCAAGAACTACCGGCCTGCTGTTGCTCTGTGTGCTCATGGGTCTTACGCTGGTGCAATCGTATAGACAATATTTCGTTGCTTGGGCCCAAGACAGTAAGACATATCTAGCTTACAACGAGGGAACTACTGCAATTGCCCAATACATAATTGCAAATAATTCATCTGATGTTAGCAATCAAATAGTTACCAATGAATATGAGGCCTTGCCTGTAAAATACCTTACTCATAAAAAAGCTGATTATAAGTTGCTCGATGAAAACCAACTCAAGAACTTGCCTATTGAAGGCTCGATTAAGACGAATATAATAATTCCTGCAGTTGGCGATTATAATAAACAGCTAGAGTTATTGCAGGCCAAGTTCCCCAATGGAAAAGTTAAAATTATCAAATCCGACTTTAATGGCGAACCATTATTCTTGGTGTTTGAGGTGAGACAATGAGCTACGACATAAGCATTGTCATTCCGACCTATAATGAGAAGCCCAGGATAGGCGCTACACTTGAAGCGCTCGCAAAATATATTAAAGATAAAAAACTTAATGCTGAGGTCTTGATTATTGACTCGGATAGCCCTGACGGTACGATTGAAGAGGCAAAAAAAATGAGTAGTAAGTTCAGCCATTTAAATGTAATTAACGCCGGCCCTAAGCCTAAAGGTAAATTCGTAAAGGGCAAGCAGGTCAAGAAGGGTATGTTAAGGGCAAGCGGTAAATATGTAATATTCATGGATGCTGATTTGGCAACTCCCCTTAAGTATATTGATACAGCTGTTAAACAATTAGAATCAGGCAGTCAGGTATCTATTTGTGTTCGCAATCTTAATGCCAGCCATAAGGGCTTAAGAAGGATTATTTCTGGGGCTGGTAATGTTCTAGTCCAGGCTGTTCTTTTGCCTGGTATTAATGATACCCAGTGCGGATTCAAGGCATTTACGGCCGAAGCGGTAAAAAATATTTTCCCTCTCCAGACTATAGATGGGTGGGGATTTGATATGGAAATCCTAGCGATAGCTCGTAAAAAGGGCTATACAATTGGAATTATAGACGTTCCGGACTGGAAGGATATAAAAGAGGGCAGCAAGATATCTGGATCTTCGCCGATTAAAGCATCACTGCAAACCCTAGGAGATCTCAGCCGAATTAAATGGCACTCTATCCGCGGCATTTATAGTAAATAATTTTTAAATACATTATGCAGCAATGGTATGGTAGATAATACTTCCATTATCAGATAGAATAGTACCTACCAAACAGATAAGAAAGGAATTAATATTATGTCAATGATGGATAAGGCAAGACTAGCTCAAAAAGCACTTAAATTGCAAAAAGAATTAAAAAGAATGCAAATTGAAGCAGAGGCAGGCGACGGCGACGTTGTAGTTACAGCCGGATTGGCTATCAGCCAAACTAGCATGAATGTTGAGATTAAAAAAATCGAAATAAAGCCAGAGGCAGCTGAAGATTTAGACAGACTATCAAATCTTATCGCGGCAGCAGTTAACCAAGCTAATAAGGAGCTTATGACTGAGGCTACCTCAAAGATGCAAGATATTGCTGGCAATATGAACCTGCCAGGTATGTAGTATGCAGATTTTGCCCAATAGTATTACAGAGCTAATCAACGAGTTTTCCAAGCTCCCTTCTATTGGTCCTAAGTCGGCCGAGAGGTTGGTATTTTATTTGTTGGCCCACGGCGATGCCGAGCAATTTGGGCAAGTCATGATGGATCTCAAGAAGGGACTTCGCAAATGTTCGACCTGCAAAAACTATGCAAGCGAAGATTTGTGCCCAATTTGCCAAAGTAGCTCACGTAGTCCAGAGCTCATAGCTGTTGTTTCTAATCCAATGGATATAGTGGCTATCGAAAGAACTGGACTGTTCAAGGGAACTTACCATATATTGCATGGAGTGATTAGTCCAATCGACGGGGTAGGGCCTGATGAGCTGGAAATCCAAAGCTTAGTTGATAGAGTTGGTGTAGTTGAGCCAGACGAGATAATCTTGGCAACTAACCCAAATATTGAAGGCGAAACTACTTCAATTTACATATCACGAAAGCTAATAGACCAGGGCTATACTGGTAAAATTACTAAGCTAGCTCACGGATTGCCGATTGGTGGGGATTTAGAGTACGCCGATCAGCTGACATTGAGTAGAGCACTAGACAATAGGCAGGCATTCTAATGAATGGTTTATCTAAAGATATCTTGCTGATTGATTTTGAAACAACCGGACTTGATCTAGGCGAGGCCTTGCCGATTCAGCTGGGGGCGGTACTGCTAGATAAAGAAAGCCTGAAGGAAAAAGATAGTTTCCTAAGCTACATCAAGCAAGATGTTTCAAATATGCCCAAAGAATCATTTGATGTACATGGAATTACACAGGATATTTTAAATAGTGCTCCAGTGCAGGAGGATGTGATTGAGATATTTTTAAACAAATTTGGAACAGAAATATATCTAGCAAGCTGGAATGAAATGCTAGACCACACTATGCTTTCTAAAATGCTAAATTCGGTAGGTAAAGATATATATGAGCATGATTATCATTATTTAGATGTTTGGAGCCTGGCATATATGCATATGGTCAAAAAAGGACGCGGCGATATTATAAGAAGTGAAGCTACGTTTGAATATTTTGGACTAAAAGCGCGAGGGCGGCATGATGCGCTTGAAGACTGCAGGCATACTGCAGAAGTATTAAGAAGGGTATATAATAGTTAGTAATGTTAAGTCTTTATAACTCTCTTAATAGGAAAAAAGAAGCTTTTAAGCCTATTGGTTCAGCCAGGGTTGGTATTTATTCCTGCGGCCCAACTGTATATGGACGTGTCCATATAGGTAACTTAAGAGCCTTTTTGTTACCCGATTTGCTCCAAAGAGTTTTGCGATATATCGAGCATGTAGATGTAGATTGGGTAATGAATATCACGGACATCGACGACAAGATGATTGCAAAGTCTCAGCTAGAATACGATAAATTAAATCCAGTAGAAGCACTGGAGCGACTGGCTGACAAATACGAAGAGCTATTCTTACAGGATCTCGAGAAAATCGGAATCAAAAGAGACGACATATCCCACCTGCCAAGGGCGACTGACTTTGTTGTCGAGATGCAAAGCATTATAAAAGGTCTGCTCTCGAGCAATATTGCCTACGTTCAGAACGGTAGCATTTTTTTTAGCATAGAGCGCTATCAAAAAAGTGGTAAAAAATACGGAAAACTAATTGACTTGAATTTTTCATCTAAGTCTAGAGTCACGCACGACCAAGACCAGAAAGATGGTGTAGCTGATTTCGCCCTTTGGAAAGCAAAAAAACCCAATGAACCGTATTGGGATTTTAAGTTAGACGACACTAACTATCCGGGTCGTCCTGGCTGGCATATAGAATGCTCGGCAATGAGTACTAAGTTTTTAGGTGACACATTCGATATACATACAGGTGGAGTTGATTTGAAGTTCCCGCATCATGAAAACGAGATTGCACAGTGCGGTGGCAGCCAGGCTAATTACTACTTGCATAATGAACACCTAACGGTCGAGAGCGAAAAGATGGCTAAATCAACCGGTAATGTTATGAGTATTGAAGACGTCAAAGACCCAATGGCTTTTCGGTATTTAGTAATGAGTGCACACTACCGCAGCCAGATGGATTTTGGCAGCAAGGACTTAGCTGGAGCCCACGAGAGGCTACGCAGACTAAGAACTTACACAGATCAGCTAATGTTAGCACGCCCCGGTCAGCTACCAGAAAAAGACGAGACCAAAGCTGTTGAACAATTTAATGTCGAGTTTAAGCATGCCTTAGAGGATGATATGAACACACCTAAGGCACTAGCGGCACTAAGTATTATAGAAAGTAAGGTTTATAGTTTGGATGCCAGGGAAGCTATGAGGTTGGTAGATAGTGTCTTTGGACTAAATATGGTAAATGATACTCCTCTGCACGATGATATACTTGAAGCCATAGATAGCTACACGCAGGCCCGCACAGATAAAGATTTTAAAAAGTCCGACGAGTTACGAAAAAATATTCTAGAAAAATACGGACTTGTAGCCGCCGATACTGCCATTGGGACTCTGGTAAGTAGGCACTAAAATGGCAAACCCCCAGCAAGAATGAACTCGCTAGGGGGTAAGACACAAAAAATAAAATAATCAGCCTCGGCCGGAACCTTTGCACTTTGGACAGTTTCCTGACCCATTGCACTTCTTGCAGTCTCTAGGGGCGGGTGTAAGGAAGTAACCCTTGCCTTTACAGCGCCCACATCCTTTACCGCCACCACACTCGTCGCAATCTCTCCAGGGCATAGCTCTCCTAATAACCAAATACTACCACCAATTTGATGATCTCGGATATTATAAAACCATACCAATTATTATGCAAGCATAACCAAAAACCCCGCCTAAGCGGGGGTTAATGGTATGAAAGATATATTATCTTTCTTCGCGTGGTCGAGCTTCATTAACGGTGATAGCTCGTCCTTCGATTTCTTTGCCGTTCAAAGTTTCGACTGCTTTTTTAGCTTCATCATCTGAAGCCATTTCAACAAATCCGAAACCTTTAGATCGACCAGTGTCTCGTTCCGTAATAACACGGGCTGAGTCAACTGTGCCGGCCTCGGCAAAAATCTGAGCAAGCTGCTCGTCGTTAACACTCCAAGGGAGTGAACCAACAAATAGATTCTTTGCCATAGTTCCTTCTTCTCTCTGGTGAATCCCAGCTTGTCGGCTGTTTAGCTGCACCCAGAACTTATTTAATAACCTGATCCTTTAGAGCCGTAGCAGCATAGTTTCTAAGAACACCAATATTATACTACTTTTAAGCTTATATAGCAACAACTTAATTTACTTCATAGATATATATCGAATCACCCACCTTAGCAACAGGCTGTTTCTCGAGTAGCCACTTGTAGTCAAAGGCCCTAGGTTTGTTCTTCTGGAAGTAAATATCGCTCATCAGGAAAGTTTCTGATACTGCAATATACTTTGTGGGCGGTCTGCCTTCATCGACATGCCAGGGCAGGAATTTTGAATCGCTACAGTCGTATCCTGAAGTATTTCTGATTAGCTCTCCACTTGCGTCGTAAGCTCGCTTGCAGAAGTAGTAACGCGGGTCAGCTCCACCAAAGTAATCGACAGCTATTTTATCGCCGATATCAGGCTTACTACTTACGTATTCGGCCAGCCTCTTAGCATCTTGCCCCCAGTCTACATTTGAATCCGAGAGGTATTTGTATGCATTAGCAGAGCCGCCATAAAGCGCATCGATGTAGGGGACGTACTTCGGGAATTGTGCAATTGCAATTGCTATGTACCAAGTCATTAAAAATATAAGTGTAGTTGCAAAAATAAGTCTGAATTTTTTGTTCTTAATTTTGTGATAAATTGCAAAAACTTCCTTTGCGACCAGTATGAAAACAAATGGCATCATTGGGAAAAGGTGTCTGATTCCTAAGTTCAAATTGCCATTGATAGACAGGTAAGAATAAAAAGCAATAAATAATATAAATGTCAGTTCTATAAAATGACCCTTAGAATACTCTCTGAAATTATTCCACAGCCTAAGCGGCGTCTTTTTGATATAAGCCAATACCCCTGCAATAAGAGAAGCGATAATCATGATAATCATAGGCAGGGGTGTTTTTAATATGAAGCTCACAGGAAAATACAGTGGGAAGCTTTGGTCGGTTGCCTCGCCAAGAAAATAAGTTATATTTCCACTCTGAACCCTGTCGATTACCATTAGTAGCCCTAGCATATATTGTACGAGGGGCTTAAGTGGCTCAAAGTTATTGGCTGATGTCAAAATGCCACCATAGAGATCGAAGTAGCCTGTAGCAAGTGAGCCCTTTATGAATTTATCTTGCATATCTGCCGTCATGTTTATTGTGTGTGGTATGTAAAAAAGCCATACCAAGACTAGTCCAAGCGTAAAAATCCCCACAAGGCCTACTCCGTATCTGAATATATCTTTTTTAATGGTTTTATTTTTATAGATTGAAATAAGCTTTATTACATTCATA
>CALRAY010000025.1 GCA_943353705.1 Patescibacteria group bacterium UBA4664
AGGGTATAATGTGTATAAAGCCGGTACTAAAGTTGCAACTACAAGTAGTCTTAAATACCGTGACCCTACAATTACTGCAGGCGGATCAATCAAATATGGAGTAGAGGCCTTTGACTCTTCAGGTAATGTTTCGCAAAGAGCAAGCTACACCCTCAAGACTTCATGCTTTTTATTCTTCTGTAGAAAATATTAAATCTGGCAAAGTAAATCTGCTATTTACCGATAATATTTTGGTAGCCATTAATAAAGTCTAGGGCCGATAAAGCTGGTTTACCAGCAGGCTGGATTTTGATAATTTCTAAGCTACCATTTGCACAGCCTAAATAGAGCTTTTTGTCTTCTATTCTGAGCTCACCCCTAGGCGGTGTTAGCTCGCTTGGATTAGCTTCTAATATTATTATATCCTTGACATCAATACTCACATAGCTCTTGGGCCAGCCAGCGTAGGCCAGTATCTCGCGCGCCAGCTGCTTGGGCTGTTTGCTGGTATCGATTCGGCCATCTTCTTTCGTGGTTTTATGAGTGTGTGTTGTGGCTGATTCGTCTTGCGAGATAAGCTCGAGTTCATTATTTAAATACATTCCAACCGTTTCAGGTAGTAGGGCGCAATTTATTTTGGAAAGATCATCGCGTAATTTTACTGCATCAAGCCCTGCTATATTTATTTCGCTCCAGGTTAGTATGGGGCCATCGTCTAGGCCTGGAGTAATGCGAATAATTGTGACACCGCTGGTATCATCGCCATTCAAAATAGACGTTCGGATTGGATTAGAGCCACGATATTTTGGCAGCAGGCTAAAGTGGCTATTTAAAATACCTAGAGAGAACATATCTATAACTTCAGGGGGAATTATCGTCCCAAAGTCTAAAACGACACCAAGCTGACTTTTGATAGTTTCTTCTTTAAGCATCAGGCCCAGGCTGGCTTTGTCTTTTGGGTTTAACACTTTTATTCCAGCGTCTTGAGCCCAAACATGCACTGAATTTTTAAATAGCTTGCCAGCCGAATTGGTAGCAGGGGGTTTGGTTACGACAAGCTCGATGGAATACTTCTCATACAGGCACTGCAGAGCGTCTAAACTTGTTTGGCCAGTACCAAAAAAAACAATTGAAGATTTGTTATTGTTTGGCATGATTAATGTTGTCTTTTTTAGGCTCGGATACAGGCATTAGTGAGCCGTTTTTATCGATATTAAAAAGCTGGGTTGAGTCGGCGATATGGTCTAGAAATATTACCCCATTCATGTGGTCTATCTCGTGCTGTAAAACCCGAGCCGGGAAGCCTTCCAGGGTGAGTCTGATGGGTAGCCCATCTTGGTCCTGAGCTTTTACTTTGATTTTAAGCGGGCGCTTTACGCGTCCATAAATCCCCGGCACACTTAAGCAGCCTTCGACATCGCTAACTTTTTCGGCACTAGCTTTGACGATTTCAGGATTCACCAATGTCGTGAATTCTCTATTTTTAGGGTCATCAAAATCATTGCGTACCACGGTTAGCTTGAGGGGTTCACCCACCTGAATGGCTGCCAGTGCGGCACCAAACTCGCTGTCGTGGTCCCAGTCTAGGGTAGTGGCAATCATGTCGTTTGCTAGCTTGCGAATAGAATCGTCAATAAAGCCGATACGCTTTGATTTCATTCTCAGTATTTTATTGGGGATATTTACAATTTTTAGTATCATGATATTCCGAATGGATCCATATTTATTGTCCAGAATTGCTCAAGTTCGCTGGCAATATTTTCTAGGACTTTCCTGTCTTTGCTTTTTATAACCAAGCTCCAAATGTGCTTATTGCCTCGCATGGCGGGGTGGGATGGAACTGGCCCAAGCACCGCAATTGAATTTTTGTTCTTTAATTTATTGATTAAATCCATGGCTTTTTGTCTACCTAGATTGGCAGAAACAAAACCACACTCTAATTTTAACAGATATACGTAGGGAGGATAAGAGTATTTTTTGCGCTGCTCCAACTCTTGAGTATAGAATTTAGCAAAATCATTTTTGATAATCAAGTCGAATATTGGGTTTTCGGGCTGGGCAGTTTGTATTATCACTTTTCCGCGAGTTTCGCGTCGGCCTGCTCGGCCTGCTGTCTGAGTAAGCAACTGAAAGGCGCGCTCCAAGCTATTGTAATCTATATTCAAAAGATCATAGTCGGCATTGATCATCCCGACAAGCTCAAGGTTTGCGATATCCATTCCGCGGCCTATCATTTGCGTGCCAATAATAATATCTATCTCTCCAGCGGAAATACTCTCTAGTGTTTCTTCAAAGTCTTTCTGGGCTGAGCTATCGGTATCGATACGAGCGATTCTGGCGCCAGCAAATTGCTTGGAAATTTCCTCAGCAACTGCTTTGGTGCCGACACCATAGCCTCTTAGCTCTGGACTGCCACATTTTGGGCATTTGCCTGGTGGCGGGGTATTATGTCCGCAAACATGGCAGACTAGCTTCATTCTATCGGCATGGAAATGCATATTAACGCCGCAGTGTGGGCATTCAAAATTCTCTCCGCACTCATTGCATTTAAAAATCGGAGCAGTACCGCGGCGGTTAATATATATTAAGGCCATCTTTTTAGTTTCAAGCACCGCTTTAATTTCGGCTTTAAGGCGACTTGAGAGTATTTCGCCACGGTCAGTTTTAATAATCTCGATATCGGGGTGTTGAGAATTGAGTGCGCGCTGGGGCATATAAACTTTTTCGAGCTTTCCAGCGTCAGCTAAAAACTTAGTGTTAATCGATGGCGTAGCACTACCCAGGATTAATTTGGATTTAGTAATAGCCGATAGCTTGGCCGCGACTATTTCGGCTTGGTAGCGGGGCGAGGAATCTTGTTTGTAGCTTTGTTCGTGGAATTCATCGATAATAACCAGCCCTAAGTTGTGAAGTGGGGAAAACATCGCCGATCTTGGCCCCAGTACCAGCAGCCCTTCATTCTTTGACCTAGCACTGCATTCCACCCACACGGCCTTGCGCTTGGCCGGCGTCATCGAGGAGTGGGTAATTATCAAGCTATCACCAAAATGCTTCTGAGCGCGCTCTATCATCTGCTTGGTTAAGAATATTTCGGGCATCATCAGTACGGCTGAACGATTATTCTGAATGGACTGTGCTATGAGATGAAAATATATTTCAGTTTTACCAGATCCCATCGCACCTTCTAGCAAAACCGGCTTGGCGGATTTATTTATACTATCAAGGGCTGATTGCTGAGATTTAGTTAGCTGAACCAGCGGTTGGCTTTGATATTTTTGGTTTGCAAAGTTCTTGCGTGATTTGGTGGTTGGGTTTTTGGGGATTAATAGCTGCCACGTGCTCGAGGCGCTGGCTGAGTAATAGCTAATAATCCAGTCGCCAAGCTCTAGCAGGTGGCTGGCTATCGGCTCAATATCTAGCTTCTCGATAACAGATTGAAGTTTAATACTAGCCTCGGGCTGTTCGACATTAGTATCACGAACTATACCAATAGAGTAGCGATTAGCAAATTTAATCTTCACTAAATCGCCTATGCTTAAATCTGCACCACCACTCTGGTAGGTAAAGGTTTTAGCCTCTCTCCCGTTAAATCCAACAACACTAATATTTACAAACATATAGATATTGTACATCAGTCTAAAAATATTGCCCTTAAACCCCAAGTGTGGTTTATAATATAAACATGAAGGTCAAAACAAAGCTTTATTTAATACTTGCACTTTTTGTGGTGCTAATTTTGATTGCACTACCACGCGAGGACAAGATATTCTCAGCCCTAGGGCTAAAGGATGCTGCTTTGAAGGTAAGATTGGGCTTGGATTTACAAGGGGGTGCGAGCCTAACTTACCAGGCTGACCTGTCTAAAATACCATCTGCCGAAAAGGCCAAGGCTATCGATGGCGTTATAAATGTCATAAATAAGCGTGTTAACCCGAGCGGTACGTCCGAGGTTGTAGTCCAGACATCAGGTAGCGATAGAGTTGCAGTGCAATTGCCTGGTATAAAGGATATTGACCAAGCAATCGGAACTATTGGCAAAACCGCCCAGCTGACATTCCTGTCTATTGGTCCCGATAATATTCCCGAAGCAACCGACTTGAGTGGCAATGACCTCGAGAGTGCTAATGCCGATATTGATACTCAAAGCAGCAAGCCAGTTGTTTCTTTTCAGATGAAAAGCTCTGCAGTCCAGAAGTTTGCAGATCTTACTAAAAAAATAAATAAAGAAAATGGCAGACTATTGATTATTCTTGATAATGAACCGCTTTTTAACGGAACCGTATCTACTCCCATAACCGACGGCAAAGGCCAAATGCAAGGCTTCAAGGATATAAAAGACGCACAAGAAACAGCCGTACTATTAAATGCTGGTGCTTTGCCAGTGCCAATTAGCTTGGTCGAGCAGCGCGCAGTTGGTGCTACATTGGGCCAAGAGTCAATCCAAAAGAGTTTATTGGCAGGCTTAATTGGCCTTGTATCGGTCTTAGTATTTATGATTGCTTATTATAGGCTCGCCGGGCTGGTGGCTGGTGCCGCACTTGTAATATATGCGCTCCTTACGATAGATATATTTAAATTATCAGGGATTACTCAATCGCCAATTGTCTTAACACTTGCGGGCATTGCCGGCTTCGTACTTAGTATTGGTATGGCCGTAGATGCAAACATCTTAATATTTGAGCGCATGAAAGAAGAAGTCCGAGACGGTAACTCTGTCCAAGCTGGTATGGAAGCTGGATTCAAACGCGCCTGGACAAGTATCCGTGATTCTAACGTATCGACACTTATAACCTGCTTGATTTTGTACCTTTCAGGTATTCCAATAATCAAAGGTTTTGCAGTAACTCTAGGCATTGGAGTATTGGTTAGCATGTTTACAGCTATCACAATATCAAAGACATTCATGCAGGCTGTAGTGCAGACCAAGATTGGCCAAAAGCCTAGTTCTTATCGTATTAAAGGTGTGGAGGATGAAAAATGAACATTGTTGGTAGACGTAAATTATGGTTTTCCATTTCAATTCTCTTGATCTTGCCTGGCACCATTGCTCTTTTAGTGTGGGGCCTGAAACCAGGAATTGATTTTACGGGTGGTCAAGAGATGGAAATAGCTGGAGATATTGGGCAAAGTGAGCTCAGCGAATTGGTATCTAAGGCTGGAGCTAAAGACATAACCGTTACAACCAGTGGAGGCGATAGGCTAATTGTGAGATATAGCGATAAGGATGCAGGTGAATCACAGCAGCTTCGTCAAAATATAAGCGCCCTTTTAAAGCAGAGAAACCTTCAGGAAACCTCATTTAGCTCGGTAGGGCCATCTGTCAGCCGAGATATAACAGCTAGGGCGCTGCTTGGGGTGGGGCTAGCTTCGTTAGCAATTCTACTTTATGTGGCATTTGCATTTAGGAACACGCCACCACCAGTCAGCCCATGGAGCTTTGGGGCTACGGCGATTATAGCTTTATTGCACGACGCATTATTTTTACTAGGTATATTTGCTATACTTGGGCACTTCTTCGATGTTCAGGTCGATGCCCTATTCGTGACAGCCGTACTGACAGTTATTGGATTCTCTGTCCACGACACTATTGTTGTTTATGACCGTATCCGGGAGAACTTGCGTCGGCACAATAAGCCTTTCGAGGAAATCGTTAATATTTCGATCAATGAGACGCTGGCCAGATCGCTTAACACCTCCATAACAGTAATAATTGTGCTTCTGGCATTCTTTATGTTCGGTGGCGAGTCTATCAGGTACTTTGTACTTGCGCTACTGATAGGCATTATCTCAGGAACCTATTCTTCGATATTCAATGCTTCACCATTGCTGGTTGTTTATAATAACTGGAAGATTAAAAAATCCAAAGGTAATAATAAAACCAAAGGCGATAATAAATCTAAATAGTGTGCTCTTGGGCTCAGGTAATAATAAGCAGTAGAAGTATAAGTGCTGTGCTAATAAAAATAATGAAAGCCGAAACTAGCCATATCCAGAGCGGAATATGTTTATGCCCAGTAGCCTCTGTCTGCTGGTTGCTAGCCGAAGCTTGATTAGGCATTTCCTCGGGTAGGGGAGCCGGGCTGTAATTAATCGGCTCGGTATCTTTTATGGCGGTATCAAGCAGGTCGTCGTAATTTTCAAATACACTTGCGCTAGCCTCATTGGGCTTTGTGGTCGTTGCAATCTTGGCGGGACCACCATGGCTATGGGGTGGTGGCAACTCAGGCACCATGAGTCGTTTTAGCATTAAGCGAACATTGCCTTTAACATCGCCACTACTAGTAGGTGTACTAGCCACGCTGGCTGCGCTTTGCGACTTAAGAGTATCTTCCGGCTTACGTATGGGGCTGTCGTCTACACCAGAGATGGATTTGGGTAGGGGTATTGAGGTTTTTTGAAGCTGTGTTCCACTCATCGTGTAGAAGCGCTGCATGTGTCCACAATCTGGGCACAAGTATCCCACCAAGCTTGGTGTCATATTCGAATTACATTCTGGGCAGTATCTATCCATATTTGTTTTGCTTATATATTACTATTCTAACACATAACATAAGCTTTTAAAAAGGTGTTGTCATTACAACAATTCTTAGCTATACTATATTTAAATAAGGTAAAACAAAATGCTACAGTATTTCATCACATCTAAGACAAGACGCAAAATTATCACCATGTATAGTAAGTACCCAGATTACAGGGTACATATACGCGGTCTAGCAAAAATAACCAAAGAAGATCCGGGCAACATCAGTAGAGAGCTAGTCAGGCTAGAGAAGATTGGCTACGTCAAGTCTTACAAAGAGGCCAATACTAAGGTCTATGGCGTTAATCAAAACTTCATAATATTCAAAGAATTACAAAATATGGTTCTTAAAACATCCCATAAACGGAAATGATAGAGGAAGTAATGTAATTAAACTGGTCATTCATAATAATAAATAAACAAATAAAAAAAGGTAACATGAAAAAAATACAAAAAATAATAAATTCGTTCAAGTATTCAGATTCCACTTCACGTAAGCAAATTAAGTCTATTGATACCAAAAAGTATCTTGTCGATAGTCGTCGCCAGTATGTGTCAGCTGCCCCAGTCGGATTCAAGTCTCGATCTGGCTCAGAATTTTTCTTGCAGTAAAAATAATAAAAAGACGATATTTTCGGCTAAACTATTAGTATGTCTAAAATTATTTGGGATAATTCAGTTGCCATAAATCATTCCGGTGGTTCAAATCTGGCACTCGATATATTAAAAAAGCGTGGCCTAGGTGGTGATGCTGCCAATGAATTTATAAGCCCTAGCTATGACGGCTTAACGGACCCATTCGTAATACCGGGTATGAAACCGGCTGTCGATAGAATATTTAAGGCGATTCAGGGAAATGAAAAGATTGTCATATACGGAGATTATGACATCGACGGGCTTAGTTCTTGTGCGCTCATGAAGAATGCCTTCGAGATGATGGGGCATGATGTTGAGCTGTATATTCCAGA
>CALRAY010000026.1 GCA_943353705.1 Patescibacteria group bacterium UBA4664
TCGGTCTTTGATTTTGAAAGTTTAATTTGAAGATTACGAACTTCAATTATTTCTTGCTCATATTGTTTCAGAGCACTAAAAACAACCTCTTCACCCTGTTGAGAGGTCTCTCCACTTAAGTGCTGATAATAATCACTGAAGATCACCGGTATTAAACGAGATGAAAAATCTTGTGTTGGGTCACTAACGGTCTTGGCAAATTCTGCCACATCTTCTTTGTTCGAAAGCCCTCCAATCCAGTCAGAGTAATAAGCAACCGTAGCAGCTAGTTTTCTATGAAGTTCTAGTTTGTATTCTTCCTCATTGCTTGGTTTAATGTCTCCTAGCCCATCTCTCGGCCATTCATAAAAACCACTCCTCGTATTGACCCAAAGTTTATTTAATTTTGCCCACCACTCAACATAGTCTGTAATAATCTGATTGGTTTTAGCGATATCGCCAATTCTTGCGTACCCAATTGCTGAGCAGATAATAACCGCTTCATACTGCCAATCAGATTTTACATCGTATGTTAAAAAACCAGCACTTTCTAATAGTTGAGATAACATTGTAGCCGCTTTTTGCATAAACAAATGCTCTTCGTCCGTTTCCTCAAGCTCAAGCTCTGCATATGCTTCAGCCTTAAGTCGCTCAAACTCCTCCTTTGATTCTTCTGGCGAAAGCTGGTGAGGCGGCGGCGGGAGAAGCGGAATTAAATCATTAACTGCTTGGCGTCTGGCCAGCTCACGCTCTCTAGCATCTTCAAAGTTCAAGTCTTCTTCTTGGCGATAATCACTTAATGTATCAGTCATAGACATATTATAGTGCTTATAACTACCTAAGTCTAACGGTAATTATCAAAACTAACCGGAAACTCAAACTTAGCATCTTCGAGTAGGCTCATGACTTGCTGGAGGTCATCTTTTGATGCCGACACCACCCTAACCTCTTCGCCTTGGATTTGAGTTTTCACCTTAGGATATTTGTCGCGAATAAACTTGCTCTCTAACACTTCGGTGTTTGTTTCAAGCTTAAGCTCGGAGTTGGATTCAAGCTCAATTGTTTGATTTTTCTGGTTTTGTTATAATTGCTGATGTTGCCATGGTTCTCCTTGTTCGGTTAATGTTTGTATTTATACTACCGAACAAACAACGAACGTGTCAACACTTTTATATAACATTTTTATTACTGCACTATAATCTACCACCTTTTAATGAGGTTTGTGAACTTACTATATTATTTAAGCAAAATTTGCGACTCTTTGAAAGCATGAAAGCTTAGAGTGGGTAGCGTTTGTTGCATAAAGATTCGCTATTCCCCTTCTGGATGCAATCTTTATTCTCGAGCTGGCGGTATTGTTGCTTAAAATTTGTGCCCCTTATGAAAACAAACTGCACAATTAGTGAAATTAAAAACATTACTATGCCGGCTGCAAGTAAATAAAAGCCGAGCCTTCGGTCAAAACTATAAAGAGTTCTTTTGTTGTGTTTTTTTGATATCATTAAGTATAAGTATAATAAATATGAAGACAAAAAGACATAATTCCCCGAATAAAATTATTGGCTATGCGATGTATGTAGTTGCCTTTGTGATGCCACTTTCGCACCTGCCAGCTATTATAAATCTCTACCAAACACAAGTTACGACTGGCCTATCGATTGAAAGCTGGATAGTATACTTTTTTGGCGGGATGGTGCCTCTTGCGTATGCCATCACCAACAAAATGAAGCCACTGATAATATCAAATATTTTATGGGCCACTATTAATCTGGTGATGTTGTTTGGGATTATCAAATTTGGTGTTCTCGTAGGAGATGATTCCTTTCAAAGGCTATTGCTGGTCAACAATATCGGTAAGACACTCGCAGGGCTAGGGCTAATTGCCCTATCTACTGCAGCGATATTATTCGGCTACGACTTAATTAACACCGAAAACAGGAGCTCTAAAAGATGAAAGCCAGAATTGATGATTATTTAAGTACGAAAAATATAAGACGACGAAAAAGAACCGATAGCGCTATGATTATGGTTGCCGTAATTGGCATTGCTGGAAGCGTGTTGGTATTTAATAGCTATGCATCGCGCAAAATCGAGACCCAAAACCCCGGAGACTATAGCATCATAAGTTTATTAGCCCAGAATGGCTCAAAGTACCAAAATATAAGTAAAGTAAAGACGCCAGGCATGCAGGACGTCTACTACCTTAACAAATCATCCAATATAAGCACTCCATTTACTCTGCCTGCATCCAGGCTATGTATTTATGGCTGGAACCGGAAAGATGCCACGCTTAGTGCTACCGCAACAAATATTCCTACAAAACTTTCTCTTATAGAAAATAACTTAGCAACTGACTACCCACTTAAAAATGGGCCTTCGAGGGCACTTGTCTGCTACGATTCTAGCCAATACTTCAACATTGCAGGTGAGCTTTTACTGAAGTCTGGTGGAAGCGTCTGGCTGGACAAGGTGGTGACTGAATAACTATCTGAAATTTGTGAAGCTAAGTGGCATGTCGAGATCCGAAGCCTTGAGTAGGCTCATAACTTGCTGGAGGTCATCTTTTGATGCCGACATCACCCTAACCTCCTCACCTTGGATTTGAGTTTTCACCTTAGGATATTTGTCGCGGATAAACTTGGTTATTTTTTTTGCTTTATCCTGATCTAGCCCCTGAACCAAATTAAGGGTCTTTTTATAAGCCATCCCGGACTGGATAACCTCAGCTGTCTTATCAAGGTGCTTAAGATTAAGGCCGCGCTTAAAAAACTTGCTCTCTAGCACTTCGGTGATTGTTTCAAGCTTAAGCTCGGAGTTGGATTCAAGCTCAATTGTTTGATTTTCCTTGTCATAACTAATCTTAGAGCCTGTTCCTTGAAAATCGTAGCGAGTTTGGATTTCGCGCGCCGTCTGGTCGACTGCGTTATTCATTTCTGACTGCTCAAACTCACTTACTACATCAAATGAAAATGATTTACTCATTGTATATTGGTATCCTTGTTAAAAATAATATCTTGCTTTGGTTCACCCTCTGGCCCAAGTGTACCAATATTTTTCGCAGCAACCAAGCTATTTGTCATAATTACTGAAGTACTGCCAGCGTTTCCGGTTGAAAGCTTAATAGACTCCTTGCCCTTAAAGAGCTGCTTGGAGCCCGGTAGCATAGTGCCCTTAAAAACTTCTAGGCCATCTGTTTTGACATTGATATAAATGGCCTGCTTTCCAGCCTCAATCGATATTTCAACGCCTTCAATTTTATTCTTACTAACATCTGTGGAGACGACCTTATCTATGCCTTCGGATGTTGATTCGACGATTATGGTCTTGGAAGATTCTTTGCCAAATTTATTACGGGCGCTAATTTTAATTTGATTGTTACCATTAACCAGCATGACTCGATCGCTAAAAGAACCATCTGGTGCGCTAAGTATTGGCGAATCATTAATAAAAACATCCGAACCACTATCAACCTCTCCACTAAGTATTACAAAGCTCGCACTCGTACTGCTCTTGTCTTGGTTGGCTAGGCGTATTATGGGTGGCGCTGAGAGCTGAGAAAACTGCCACGAAACGTACCCGACCATTATGAGTACGAATACACTTGTCAGGGCAAATAATATAGTCTTAGGGGTAATTGTGTAGCTTTGTGATCCAATTGGCTTGAGGCCAAGCTTGTAATTATTTTTGCTCTTAAGCCCCTTGCCTGAATCATATTCATGGCGTTCCTTAGAATATAATTTGATTATTTCTTTAGTGTCAAAACCTAAGAAATCAGCGTAATTTTTTACATAACCGCGTGTATAGACATCATTAGGTAGGTTTGAATATTCACCCGCCTCTAAAAGCTTTAGGTATTTTTTGCCGATTCTGGTATTGCGTTCGATATCTTCAAGGCTGAGATCTAATTCCTTGCGTCTTCGGGTTAGTAATTCGGACAACTTCAAGCTATTTTTGCTTGGCTTGTCAGATTTAATTACAAACTTAGGCTTTTCATTCGGACTCACTATTTCCCCCATTTAGTTCATCCATACTAGAAATCAACACCTCTCTAGGCCTCGAGCCATCGGCAGGACCAATTACCCCTCTGTCTTCTAGCAAATCAATTAATCGTGCGGCTTTCGGATATCCTACGCGCAACCTTGTCTGGAATAAAGTCGCAGAGGCTTTGCCATTTTGCAAGACCAATTCGGCTGCCGATTCGAATAGCTCTTCGTCTTCCCCTTCCATACCACCACCCATGCCAGCTATGCCGGTGCTTTTTGCGCTTTGAGCTAAGACCTCTTCATTGTACTGCGGCTCGCGCTGGGCCTTAAGATACTTTACGACTTTTGTAACTTCATCATCACTAATATAAACACCCTGGACACGCTTCGGCTTTACAAATGACGGGCTCGAGAATAGCATATCGCCATTTCCTAATAGCTTTTCGGCACCAGCTGAATCGATAATTGTACGAGAATCTATTTGGCTGGAGGTGTATAGGGCGATACGAGTTGGAACATTGGCCTTAATAGTACCAGTAATAACATTTACGCTTGGTCTTTGGGTGGCTAGTACCAAGTGGATTCCTACAGCACGAGCCATTTGGGCGATTGATACGATTAGATTATCAAGATCCTTGGCAGCTACAAGCATTAAATCGGCTAGCTCATCGATAATAATAACGATGTAGGGCATTTTATCGATTCCTTTTTGCTTGTTGTATTCGGCGATATCTCGTTTTTTATGCTCGGAAAGTAAGGTTAATCTTCTTTGCATTTCAGCCGTTGCCCATTTGAGAGCTGATATAGTCTTGGGCGCATCATGAATTACGGGTGTTAGTAAGTGTGGTATATCATTATAAAAAGATAGTTCGACGCGTTTTGGATCGACCATGATTAGCTTGAGTTCGCTAGGGCTGTTTCTGTACAGTAAGCTTACAATTAATGTGTTTATCATGACACTCTTTCCCGAGCCGGTTGCTCCAGCTATAAGCATATGCGGGGCCTTGTCGAGATCAGCTGTGAATATTTGACCATTAACGTCTCGGCCAATCACGAAATTAAGTTTGCTTTTGCTGCTGGTTACTTCATCTGAGGCAATAATGTCTTTTAGTCTGATAATTGAATTCTTTTTGTTTGGCACTTCGATACCAACTAAGCTTTTGCCTGGAATCGGAGCCTCAATACGAACTTGCTCGGCCTCGAGGGCAAGAGCTATGTTTTTATCCAAACTATTGAATTTAGCCAAATTAACACCTGTCGGCGGCTTTAGGGCATACTGCGAAACAGTTGGCCCAACATCTACACCCTTCATATCAACATCATAGCCAAAATCTTCGAATACTGACTTAATTTTTTTGCTATTAGCGTTGACATCTCCAGGATCGGCCTGTGTTGTAGTCGCCTCTAGCAAGCTAGTAAGCGGGTACTTCCACTCCTCATCGTGGCTAGCAACAATTGGGCCTGTAGGCTCCTTCTCTTCTTCTTTGGGTTTGTCGCCACCTATTGTGCCCTTTATGGGCAGAGAATGGTTATTAATTACAAACCCCTTGTCGGCCTCGCCGGCATCTTCACTATTTTTGCGCGATGGCAATACTTTCTGAACAATGCTTTTTAAGCGGGCATTGGCAGATACAATCACAGAGATAATGGTTAGCATTGCAAATATAAATACCAGCACCCAGCGCGTTAGGATTGGAGAAACAAGTGCATATATACCCCAGCCTATCGCACCGCCGTAATTACCTACTGTGCTCATATCAAAGCTAACATTTGGACCAAGTAGTGCCTGAAGTATTGTGCTAAAACAAATAAAGAAGCTAATAATACCTACTAAGTTGTGAGTCTTGAGGGGGTGCTTTTCTTGCGCAAAGAGCATGTAGGATATTCCAAATAATGCAATCGGCACAACGTAAACACTCTGACCAACCATGAATTTGATTCCATCGGTGACCCACCTGCCTAGACTGCCGGCAACCCCAACTAGGGCAAGAATTATAAATACTGCAATAGTTATAAGGATAATTGCCAATATTTCCTTGATAACAGAGTGCTTAAGGCCAGCTTCCTGTTCAGGATTATCCTTTTTGGTTTGTTTTTTATTTTTTGGTGGTCGTCCGCGTTTAGGTTTTGCCATATCTGTTATTATATCCTCAAACCTAGGGCTGACGCCATAGTATTTTTATGTAATTTCTTCTTCAAAACATAACCATTATAGCACATTTATGTAATAAAAACAACGCTTGTCAAACATAAGCTATTACCAGATAATATAAAGATGAAAAATATCCTAAAGCTTACAAAATACCTCGGTAAAGAAAAGAGACTCTATATAGTTGTTTTTATTCTATCCGCAATTGCTGCCTTAGTTAGCGCCGTCCTACCCTTCTTATTTAGCAATATCATCAATGGTTTAGCCAAATTAGGCTCAGGTGCGGGGCTAGGTTCAATTAGAGATAGCCTAATACTTTTAGTCTTACTGCTAGTTTTCAATAGAATAATCAACTTCTTCAATGAGAAATATGGCGATACTGCAAGAATAAATATGATTACGAGCTTTAGACCTAAAATATTCAAGCACATCATAAGCCTTTCAGTAGACTACACCGAAAGACATCGCGCTGGCAGCATCCTTAGTAAGGTTAATACTGGTATCAATGATTTTTTTAACTGGTTATTCCAGCTTACAGCCTGGTCGACTTCGCTTATATTTGAGACGCTATT
>CALRAY010000027.1 GCA_943353705.1 Patescibacteria group bacterium UBA4664
AGATATTTTTCAATAAGCAATGCAATGACACCAGGATTAACTACTGCACTCCTGACCTCATCAACTAATTCGGCGGCTGAGTCGGCACTCTCTTGAACCTTGGCGGCAGCTAATCGAATTTGTTTCATTGCGGTTATTATCCCAACCAAAAATACTATAGTAAAAGTTATGAGTATAATTAATGCAATTGACACTAGAGTTATTAGAATTATTAGTAAAGTTTCCATTATTGATTTAGCCTTTCTTTTTTACTGAACTGACTCTGCTTTTTATTGAGCTAGCTTTATTTATTATAGCACTGGTTGTGCTTGGCATCTTAGAATGCACATGCCTATCTAGCACGACCCATTCATTTTTTTCTATCATACTATTTGGTATGACATGAAGCCTACCATCACTTCCTTCGATTCTGGTTTTTTTGATATCCATCTCGCGAACAATACCTTCTGTTTTTTGGTCACCAGCCTTAACCTTGAAGCCGACCTTAAAATCCTTATCATTAGACAGCTGCAAGCCAGCCATCAGGTCACTAACTGCAGATGAAATACCCTGCGAGAAACCTAATAATAAAATGGCTAGTGAGCCAGTTAGTGCCAGAGCGATGCTCGTAAGCCCGAGTATTTGCAGTATTATTATGAGCAAGAACACCCACATCGCTGCTCTCGTCAGGGTAGTTAATATCTCTTGTAATCCAACGGGCCAGTTAGTCCACCTGAATGCTATACTCATAAATCGAGCGAGTAATTTTATTATTAAATAACCCACAATAACCCCTACTATTGCGACGGGTATTTTGGGGATTATATCGCTAAATGAAATCGATACGTTGTCGACACCTCTTAATAGATCATTTTGTATATTCTGCATAAATTCATCCTTTCAGTAATTTAACCACAAGTTCATTAACTTTTGAAGGGTTTGCTTGCCCTTTGGTCTCTTTCATTACTTGACCGACAAAGAAACCTAACACTTTTTCGCTGCCTGCCCTGTAATCGCTAGTGGGCTTGGGGTTGTCATTGATTATCTTTAGTATTATCTCCTCTAGCTGCGAGTCATCCGAGAGCAAAACCAATCCTTTCGACACAATGATGTCAGCGGGCGAATCGCCCTCGCATACATCCCTAAATATATCTTTAGCAATCTTTGAGCTGATTTCGCCGCTATCCACTAGGCCTACAAGCTCCGCCAAATTACCGCCACTAAGTTTATCTTTTTTTAATCCTGACTTAATAGCTTGGTAATCTCCGACCAGCCAATTAACTGCTTTTTTGCTTAAATTATCTTTCTTTAGGATTTTACGGGCGTCTGCGAATATACTAGCTGTATTGGGTTGAGAAATTAATAAATCCTGATCATCAACGCTTAGGCCTAAATTATTTAGGTCTTTTCTTATTTCAATTGGCAACACTGTTATTTCTTTTTGAATATCGCTAACAAAATCTCTATCCAGATTGAATGGTGGTAAATCTGGCTCTGGGAAGTAACGATAATCATTGGCCTCTTCCTTGCTACGCTGTGCGAATGTTTTTGATTTAGCATCATTCCAGCCTCTCGTTTCCTGACTAATGACCTTCCCTTCAGCGAGCATATCTTCTTGCCTTTTTATTTCATATTTAAGAGCTCTCTCTGCGTTACGGAAGGAATTCAAATTCTTCAGCTCAACTCTAGTGCCGAGCTCGTCTGTGTCACTTATAGATACATTTAAATCAAACTTAAAGTTGCCATGTTCCATATCGCCGTTACAAATTCCAAGAGAGGTTACTATATTGTGTATTTCTTGCAAAAATCGCTTAGCCTCCTCCGGACTCTTAATGTCAGGCTCCGACACAATTTCTACTAGTGGTGTGCCTGCCCGATTAAAATCTACTAGGCTGTATTCAGACCCCTCGGGGTGAGTCAGCTTGCCTGCGTCTTCCTCTAGGTGAGCATGGTGAATACCTATTTTTTTAAACTCCCCGTCGACTAGAATTTCGACAAAGCCGTCCTGAATTATGGGCTGGTCCATTTGTGTTATTTGGTATCCTTTCGGCGAGTCGGGATAAAAATAATTTTTTCTATCAAAGCTAGTAACGTCAGCTATTTTAGAATTAAAGCCTATGGCCATTTTGATTGCCATTGCGATAGCCCCACGATTTACGACCGGCAACGACCCCGGCAATGCATAGCATACTTGGCAGATATTAGTATTGGGCTTTGCTCCACGGCTATCATTATCGCAACCACAAAACATCTTACTTTTAGTCGCAAGCTGGGTATGTATTTCGATTCCGATAGTTGGTTTGTATTTACTCATTAAATCTTAATTCCTAGATCCTTAATAGCCGCACCAAATGCATCTATTGATCTTTTAACTTCGGCAGGCACTAAATCGTGCTCGACTTCGTGGGCAAGCTGGTTGCGCAATTTATGTGCCGACCAGACAGCGTCTAAATTATTGAATTTAGCCCCTCCGCTCTTAAGCCTCTCGCCCATGGTATCACCTTCAAATCCCTTGCCAATCATACAGTAGTCCAATAGCTTATCTGCGTCTGATAATGCCGCCTTTAGACCTGAAGGGCCGGAGTTCTGCATCGTCTGAATTTCAAACCATTTAGACTTAATTAGGCTCTCATCTAGCCCTGCTGGCTTACTAGAACTATCTTTGGTGCTATTTGGTGCATAGCTTTTCCTGGTTGGTCTTGCTTTAGCCTTAAAGAGCATGACAACTAAGGTGGTGATTGTTATAAGTGCCAGTAAAAATGATATTACAGAAAGACTCATAGTTTTATTTCTCCTACTTTTTTATGATAATCAGTGGCATCTTGAATCGTTTTGGCAATTTCTAAAATCTTTTTATCATCGCCTTGCTTGCCTATTATTTGCAGGCCTAGTGGCAGCCCACTAGATTCATCAAATCCAAAAGGTATACTAATCGACGGGACCCCTGCCAGGTTTGCGAATACAGTTAGCACATCTGTTTTATACATTTCTACAGGATCTGCCTTAGATCCAATTTTAAATGCTGGCTCAATAGTGGTCGGAACGAGAATTACATCATACTCATCCAAAACTTCATTGACCCTATTTTTGATCATTGTTCTTAGCTGCATAGCTTTTTTATAGTAAGCGTCATAGTAGCCAGCCGAGAGCGTATAGGCACCAAGCAAATTTCGCCTCTTAACCTCTGGCCCAAAAAACTCACCTCTAGTTTTGGTGTAAGTCTCATTTAGATTCGAAGAATTCTGCGTTCTAGCGCCATATCTAACTCCATCATATCTTTCAAGATTTGAACTTATCTCGGAAGGCACCAATATATAATAAGCCGCTAAGGATTCTTCGGTTACGCCAAGCTCTTTAATCGGTTTAGTGCTAGCGACCTCAAGATGATTAAAATTTTGATTATTTATTAGACTATCAACTTCATTGCCAACTTCATAATATATTGCCTTCAACTGTTCTTTTGGTTTATCTAATTTGTAATCAACGCTAGTTGAGTCTCTGGGGTCTAGTCCGCTAATTGCATCAAAAACTATTTCGGTGTCTTTAGCACTTCGCGAGATTGGACCTATGCAGTCAAAGCTAGATGCCATAGATATTACACCATACCTACTTACTGCACCGTAGCTCGGCTTGAAGCCTGTTACTCCGCAAAATGCGGCGGGCTGGCGAATAGATCCGCCCGTATCAGTGCCTAGGCTAAAAATACCCATATCAGCCGCCACGGCAGCTGCCGAACCACCAGAACTGCCACCTGGAACTCTATCTAAATCCCATGGATTATGGGTTGGGTGATACGCGCTATTTTCAGTACTTCCTCCATGTGCAAATTCATCCTGATTCACCTTGGCTATCAATATCGCTCCTGCCTCATCTAATTTTCTAATTGCAGTGGCCGAATAAGGGGCAATAAAATCTTCTAGAATTTTGCTAGCTGCTGTAGTCTTTGTTCCTTTGGCCATAAACATCTCCTTGGCAGTGTATGGAATTCCTTCAAGTAGACCAATTTGCTTACCTTCTGATATTTTAGTATCAACAGCCTTGGCCTTATCGATTGCTGATTTTTCGTCAATCGTAATGACAGACCTTACCTTTGGGTTAAGCTTTTTTATTTTATCGAGGTGGAATTTAACCAAATCTTCGGCTGTAACTTTCCCACTCACGAGCATATCGTGAGCAGCATCAATTGAGAGATAATTAAGATCTACCACTATAAAACCTTCCGGACCTTAACATACCCATCTTGCGTTTCTGGTGCTAACGCCAGTAAGTCCTCTGGGGCGACCTGAGATTTTGTTACCTTGTCTTCCCTAGATACGCCGTTTATACCGGTAACCTGGGAGGTTGGAATAATCCCGCCTGTGTCAGCATTCTCGATAGTATCGACAAACTCTAGTATTGAGTTAAACTCCAAACAAATTGAATCCAGTCTGTCCTGACTGATTTCTATTCTGGCTAGATTTGCAACTTTCTCAATATCGGAAATACTAATTTTACTCATATCTGTTATTTTACCAGATATAAGCAGTTATTGTGAATATCACTTGACCCTAATGCTAACAGGCGCAATTTTTACGGCCAAAATAATCGCGTATATTATTGCGAAGCCGCACATTACCGAAGGAATAGCTGAACCTGTTTGAGGTGCCAAAAAGTAAATAATTGCTGTTGGCAATATGAATGCTAAGGTTCCGACTATCAGCCAGTGCAGAGCATTTCTTATTTTCTTATTTTTTTGCTTAGCAGCCAGGCTGGCTGAGATTATCAAAATAGCCAGTAGCAGTCCGAAATAGTATAAACCATAAGCAAAGATGTTGATTCCTACCATGTTAAAAATCACGTAGTTACCAGTACAGATAGAATCATTTATTGCATTGGGCACAAAAATGAAAAATAGCGTAAAGCCGACCGCCAGAATATACGACGCATATGTAGTCCAGTGTTTTTTTCGGGCACCAATTTCATTTGCTAAATGTATAGATAGTGGAGGGAGAAATGTTATTGCAACGTAGCCTACTCTGGATGCGATACTTGACCACTGGCCAAAATAAGATCCGCAAACAAAGAATTCAACAAACTGAAAAATACCGAGTAAAACTAGAAGCGCTATGATAATATTTTTTGTTGTGCTGGATTTATATTTTAAAAAAACAAAAATAGCCAAGATTATCTCTACCACAAATGTGGCTATCATGACCGGAGGACTAAAACAGTAGAACGTATTTTTATCTTTATTTTTTAACATTTTTAAATGTTATATTTTTTCTGGAGGTTCTTTGCCTTCAATCTCGTGAATACTTGAAACTGCTAGGATACCAAATATCAGCTGTAGTATTCCTGTTAATGTGCTGATTCCAAGTGCACCGATTACTATAGTGTAGATTAGCCATCCCCTTGGGTTTGCAATTGGTTTTCTTAGTTTATTACCTGCTACTATATCGATTATGCCAAAAATTATCAGTAGCGGCACACCTATAAACAAAGCTACCGCATAAACAAGGTAAACAGTCTGTTCTTCGGAGCTGAATGTTGTCCCTACATCTGACAAGGTGCCGGCAAACAAAAACAAAAAAGCGAGTAGTAGTGCAGGTAATGCAGTAAGTAGTTTTAATATCCCTACTACTAAGGAAACTGTTCCAGCAGTTTTAACTTTTTTCCAGGCGTGCATTTGTTTAGATTCCATATTTTTTCCTTCTTATGCTTAGTATCTTATCATGATTTGAGTATTTTCATAAATTCCTGCTCGTTCATGACATTAACCCCAATGCTCTTGGCTTTATCATATTTACTGCCTGGATCTTCGCCGGCTACTACATATGTAGTCTTTTGGCTCACAGTACTAGACACCTCGGCACCTAAATTCTTAACTTTCGTAGCCGCTTCCTCTCTACTGAATTCCTGCAGGGTACCGGTAAATACCCAAGAAGTACCACTAAACCTGCCTTTTGGTTTGGGCTTTTGGCGCAATACAACCACCCCCGCGTCCAATAGACTATTAACCATTTCATAATTGCTTTTGACATTTAACCATTGACTGAGCGAACTTGCCACGACCTCACCAATCCCATCTATTTTATCGAGATTTTCTGTTTTAGTAGCTAAAAAATTATCCAAGCTGTGGTAAGTCTGGGCAATATCGGAAGCTGTTTTTGCCCCAACGTGCCTGATGCCAAGTGAGTAAATGAACCTTGCTAGGCTTATCCTGGAGTGTTGTTTAATGGAATCAATCAGATTCTGAGCTGATGTTTCGGCAAATCTATCGAGACCGACCAAATCATCCTTTTGCAGCTTAAAAATATCTACTGCATTTTCTATCAATCCCTCCTCCATCAATTGAGCTAATATTTTTTCGCCGAGCCCATCGATGTCGAAGGCAGACTTGCTCACAAAATGAATCAGCTGTTGCCAGCGAATTACACCAGCAGACATATCGGCTAGCCTCGCAACTGCCTCGCCACTTGGTCGTATAACCTCAACTCCATTTATCTCACTGGGCATCTTCCAGATCTTCTCTTTGCCATTACGGAGTCCTACAATAGGCTCTATTACTTCCGGGATTATATCCCCCGCTTTCTGAATAACCACAGTATCTCCAATTCGCAAATCTTTACGCTTTATTTCATCTTCATTATGAAGAGTTGC
>CALRAY010000028.1 GCA_943353705.1 Patescibacteria group bacterium UBA4664
GAACCCTCAAGCCCTAAGGCAACGGATTTTAAGTCCGTCGTGTATACCAGTTCCACCACTCGCCCAATAATATGGAGGCGCGTACCGGATTTGAACCGGTGTAGAAGGTTTTGCAGACCTTTGCCTAACCACTCGGCCAACGCGCCACGCAAGATACATTATACCTTGCTTGTACAATCTGTAAAAGGGTGGGAATGTAGCGCGTATTTTGATATGATATTTGGTATTATAGTGTTAAATAAATAAGGAGGGAATATTATGGGAGAAACAGGAAGACCAAATCCGGGGCCGGGAGATAGGTTCGGCAATTCTATTGAAGATATAGAAAAAATAAATGAATTACGCGCTGAACAACGTCTAAAAGAAGAAAGACAGGCAGAGCAGAGAAGAAAAGCACTCGACGAAGTTGCAGACCCATCTGGAAACGTTCACCCCGATAATCGCAACGCTGGTAAAGGTTAATTGAAGGCGCGAGCCATATTTGAACTAGTCTAGAAGGTTTTGCTGACTTTACCATGCCACTCGGCCGATGCACCGGTAAGATATATTACCCTGCTCGTCCAATCTGTAAAAGGGTGGAAATTTACAGCGTTTTTTGATATGATATTTGGCGTAAGTTCAAAGATATACCATATTTAAGCGGCGAGATAGCTCAGTTGGTAGAGCAGTGGCCTGAAGAGCCTCGTGTCCTCGGTTCGATTCCGAGTCTCGCCACCAGTTTGTTAAACATAATATGCGGGTGTAGCTCAGTTGTTTAGAGCGCTTCCTTGCCAAGGAAGAGGTCGAGAGTTAGAGTCTCTTCACTCGCACCAAATATTAGAATCATAAGCCACAAATTAACAACAGAATAGATACATATTTCTCGCCCTCTTTTGAAGAATACAATAGTCGAGACTGCGGGAGTTATGTACCTATAAATCCGAACCAAATAAAAGCCTCAACATAGTTGGGGCTTTTATAATATCAAAAAGATATTGACAATACTGCTTTACTTTGGTAAAGTAGTATTTATGACTCAAGATATTACAAAAGTATGGAAAGAAAAAACAGCGCAGCAATTTGCTGAGGTTTTGGTTGCAATTGATAACAAACAAGCAATGCAGAACTTCTTAAGGGATGTTATGGCCGAAAAAGAGATTGTTGAGATAAGCTCACGTCTCGAAGCTGCCAGAATGTTACAAACAGGCAGTAAATATACCGATATTATCGCCAAAACAAAGCTCAGTAGCCGCACCATAGCTCGCATTAGTGGTTGGCTGCAAAATGGATGCAGTGGCTATCAGATTGCCCTACAGATTATAAGCAAACATCATAACCATATACCGCCAGCCAGTGCTGAGTAACTAGTTATTTTTGAATAGCAGAACGCCAGCATGAAGCTGGCGTTTTAGTTATTTGATTATTAATTTTAAGGAGATATATGATGAATTTAAGAGATGCAGAGATAGAGATAGTGGATTTTACAAAATTACTGTCGACCACGGGAGAACAATTAGTTCCAGCCGTGGTAGTTGATAGTGGGCGTATGGCAACTGATGGCCTGGCTTCAGTTCTAATGGTTGGTTTCATGAATCAACCTGCCCTGGAAGCTACTATCAGCAGCGGTAATGTCACTTTTTACTCTCGTACCAGCCAAGCGCTATGGGAAAAGGGAGCTACGAGTGGCGATTACCTAAAAGTTAGAAATATTTTTACTGACTGTGATAACGACAGTCTATTAATTGATGCGGAACCCTTGGGGCCAACGTGTTGCCAAGGAACGCAGTCATGCTTTGAGGAGGAGATTCAATGAGTGAATTCGAGAAGAAATTATTGGAGTCGGCCGATACAATTTATCTACCGAATAGATACCAAGAACCTTTCATAGAGGCGCTAGGTAATATAACAAATATTAAGATACCTGACTTGAAAGATAGAAAACTTAGCGTTAAGTCCAATGGTCAGACATTTCGCTGGGTACGTGGACGGGATGTGCCTCAAATTGTAGCTAGTGTTCAAGCAGCTCAACCAAAGAAAAGAATCGTTGGCCTAAGTGGCAGCGAATGGTGCGATGAATATATGTTGGGTCAGTTGACGGGTAAGGTAGCTACTAATCGAATGATAGAATACTATAATATACCATTCGCTAAATCTATGGGGCGAGTTGCCATTATTGCTCCACAAAGTGTGGACGTCGAGCAGATGCGAGAAAAGATTAGGCCTGGGCAGGACCCTGTTCCTGTCATTACTGTCTATCCCAATCTGGCTAAAAACTCATTTAAGGAAGGGCTATTCAGGCTTTCTATAACAACTACCCCCGAGTTTACTCTTAGTGGAGGCGTGGAATCACTGGCAGATGATCTAGGCATGTTAGCGTTAGATTTAGTCTGCACAGGTGCTACCGTTATACAAAATAACTTTACCATACTAGCAGAGTTGCAAGAGGTATATCCGGCAATAGTTACGGCTCGCGGCTACGATGCATAAATTTTAGTGTTTACCGATACTCCTGGGCCGAAATAGAGCTTTAGATATTTATAATAATGGGCATCTCTGAATTGCTGCCTTTCCCATAGCTTAAAATATCTTGCAGTTGGATTATAAAATACCCTACTGTGGTCTTTTTGATATTTACAGAATAATGCTTTAATAGTATAATTATCAGGTTCGCGGGTGATTAGCTCAGTTGGCTAGAGCGCTTCGTTTACACCGAAGATGTCGGGGGTTCGAGTCCCTCATCACCCACCATAATAACAGTCCTGCTTTGCAGGGCTTTTATTATGGATGATTGGCCAGAACACAGGGTTCGGTGTACGAGCACCGCAGGGAGAAGTCCGCCACTGGCGGACACTACACATTACCCCCCATCGTATTAAGAAGCCTTAATTGCCAGAGTTATTAATTATTTTGTAGTACAATAAGTATTATGAGCGAATCACACACCCGTCATCCAATTCCTGAATGGAATAGGACTATCGACAGAGTAGAGTTTGAAAAAAGAAATAATAATCCTATGTACGATGAGCCTACTGGCGAATCTATAATTGGTGTAATATCGAGCTCCAACCCTTCCAAATACGGCATTTATAAAGGCAGGCATGTGATTGGTCGAGACGAGAGAATAAACGGAGGAGTGTATTTGGGTTCGGGCAGTAGAGAAGAAATTGTGGTTGATGACACTAAATCAGATGTAAAAAAAGATTATGAAGATTTAGAGGTAAAAAAAGCATACGAAGATTTATACGAGAAGCTATGGGAAAAAGTCAGAAGCCGACAAGAAGAACAAAAAAAGCTAGGCCAAGATAATAATGTAAAAAATGGTATATTGTCAGATGTTTTTGAGCTGGTTATGGAGGAGATGAAATACGATGGTGATTTTGCCGAAAAGGCTGCAGATAAGTTTGAGGATCAAAAAATAAATTTGAGCTACTTCATAAGTGCAAAAAAAGGTGTCTGCAGGCATCAAGCACTTCTGGTAGGATATTTGCTCGAGAGGCTCAAAGGAGAAGGCTATATAGATGGTAAGGCTTCTATCGATAGAAATTACGTCTCCGGAGTGGGTGCTCATGCTTGGGTAAGATACATTAGTGGAACAACGAAAGAGATATTTATAATCGACCCTGCTCAAAAGTTTATTGGCAGACTCGAGGATGCTCCAGGTAATTGGCCATACCGAAGACCCGAGGAAATGTAAAATTAAGAGCCGACCTAGGATAATCCCAGATCGGCTTTTTTTCTAATGTGCTCCTTTTGTAGCTATGAGAACATTTTTAATACTTTCGGCTAAGGATGCTGCTCTGTGGCCGATTTCCCCAATTATATTTTGGTCTTGAAACTTTTCGCAGTAGCTCATAGCGGCCTTGACCTCATCGGCCTTAAGAATTTTACGAGCTCGAGCGAGCGAATTCTTTAAAGTAGTGTTTTCGGACGAAAGAGCACCTGCTCTAATCCGTAACTGCTTAATCTCGGCATCTTGCGAGGCAATTATATACTGGAGATCAGTTATTTTATCGCCAACTGTTTCTTCGATACCATCAAGCGTTTCCTTAAGTGCCAAAAGAACGGGACTTTTTTCACTGGTTACGAGACTGTAGCACATTTCTGCAGTCATATACTCAATAAAAATTTGCAGCTCTTCTGCACTTAATAGCCTAGCAATTTTACTTTTGACCTTAAGTCCTCTTACCTCATCAACGTGATTCGTGATGTCAATAACTAAAAGATGTTCAAGTACCTCATTAGTATCCATATTCCCCCTGTGCTTGTGTGGCGTTCAGTATTTATAACACAGACACCCGTATAGGTCAATTCCATATTCTTTGCTAAACTTAGCTTATGACCAAAATTATTAGTGGTAAAGACATAGCCCAAGCAATACTTGATTCAATCAAAACTGAAATTAACAAACTATCCAAGCCACCTAAGCTTGTAATTATTAGCTATAATGCCAATAAAGCATCGAGCCAATACATTAGCCTCAAGACAGAAAAAGCAGCCGAAGTAGGGATAGAATGCGATAAGCTGGATTGGTCCAGCCAAGACCTCGACAGCTGCAAACTAGCGATGCAAAAATTAGCTAGTGACGTATCTGTAGACGGGATTATAGTCCAGCTGCCAGTTACAGGCCTTGATAATTTTCAAGATGTATTAAATTTAATCCCAGCCAGTAAGGATGTCGATGGACTCTCCGAAGCCTCACTGATATCTTTAAAAGAAAACAAGCAGGTTCTTATTCCTGCTACGCCAAAAGCAATATTGGAGATTATTGAAAAAGAAAATATTGAATTGAATAATAAAAATATTCTAATTATAGGCCAAGGCAAGCTAGTTGGCTTACCATTAGGCATTATATTAAAAAATAAAAGACTCAATATTACTACTGCTGATGCCTCTACTAATAACCTAAGCGATTTAACAATCGATGCCGACATAATAATAACAGCCACTGGATCGCCCAAATTATTAACTGGAAATATGGTAAAAGATGGCGTTATAGTTTTGGATGCCGGTGCTGCCGAAAGCGATGGCAGAACCATTGGGGATGTTGACTACGAGAGTGTTGAGCCAAAATGCTCGCTAGTCTCAAAGGTTCCAGGTGGCATCGGCCCAGTTACGGTGGCCTGTTTACTAGAGAACGTTCTAGAAGTGTCAAGTAACCGATGAATAAGTCCGAATCTAATTTGGTGTTATAATCTAACTATGGAAAAGCTTATAAAAGAGTATCTTGAAAGTAAAATCGATATGCAATTATCGACCGTGAAGGATGGTCAGCCTTGGGCTTGCACTGTTTATTATGTTTATGATGACAAATTCAACTTATACTGGACCTCTGGCAGATCCAGAAGACATTCTGTAGAAATACTTAATAATCCCAAAACTGCCGTTACTATAGTCAAGGACGTCGATAAAAAGCAGGCTCTTCAAATTATTGGAAATTCTTATGAAGTTGAAAATGAAGAATTAGAAAAAGTACATGAGCTGTATCAGAAAAGGTATGGTGTAAAGGACTACGATATAGCAGAAATGAAAATGAAAGATCCAGAAGGTAGAGCTTATTGGGTTTTTAAGCCGAACGAAATATATACTTGGGATGAAGTAAACTTTCCAAAAGAGCCAAAGCAAAAATTCATTCCTTAAAAATCAAAAAAACTCACAATAATTTGTGAGTTTTTTATTCTTCATATGGTGCCGCGAAGAAGACTCGAACTTCCACGCCCGATATATTGGGCACTAGCCCCTCAAGCTAGCGTGTCTACCAATTCCACCACCGCGGCTCGATATATTAAGTTCTATTAGCACCCCATATTATTGAGGGGCTAAACTTAATTCGGTTATTATATCTTATAATAACTGTCTTGATAAGCTCTAGTGGAATGAGCCCAGGCCTGGCATATGTTCGAGAAGATGATTCATTGAATATTCCTTGCGCAAATGCACCTGTCCATACTCTTTGGTGGCACCCAGTTTGCTTCTGGGGTTAAGTAAGTTATAAGGGTCAAACATCTTCTTAACTTCTTTAAACATGCCATATATTTCAGCTCCATACATTTGTCTTAAATATGAGCCTCGCATTATTCCGTCGTTATGTTCACCGGAAATACTTCCGCCAAGCTTGAGGACCATTTTATAGAATTCATCGCTGAGGGCATAAATTTTATGCCTATCCCGAATATTACTTAGATCTAAAAATGGCTGAATGTGTAAGTGCCCATTGCCTGCATGCCCCCAAACTGCATCTTTGACTTTATATTTATCAAGTAATGCATACGCCTGCTCTAGAAAATCGCCAAATTTATCTAGTGGAACAATTCCGTCCTCAATTATCGGCAAGGCTTTCTTGGGTCCCTGTTTCATCCAAATAATTGCTGCTGCTTGGCGTCTAATTCTCCACAGCTGATCCTGCTCTAGTTTGTTGGCTGTAATCTTAATTTCATAAGCATACT
>CALRAY010000029.1 GCA_943353705.1 Patescibacteria group bacterium UBA4664
TGGAGCGAATGGTAAGCATGAATAAAGTCCTAAAGGATAATTGGAAAATTGCCAAAGGTGCTGAAAGTATTATATATAATGCCGATGTAGATGGCCTTAATGAACTTGGCTCGAAAGCAAAAAATGCTGTTGGCTTTGGCATCAAGCGCGGTAAAATTAAATTTACTAATATCACCAGAAATACCAAGGGCTATCTAGATGCTACCCTAAATTTACCAGGTTCAAAAATTGACATAAAAACCCAGATGATAGGTGAGCATAATTTAAATAGCCTACTAGCTGCTGCTAGCGTAGCAAACGAGATGGGTATGGATCATAAAAAAATAGCCGCTGGACTTTCTAAGATAGCAGGAGTGAATGGCAGAATGAAACTCTTAGCAGGCAAGAATGGCTGCAATATTATTGATGATAGCTACAATTCTAGCCCCGACGCAGTCATGTCTGCCCTAAGCACAGCCAAGCAATTCAATTCTAATAAAAAATTTGTAGTACTCGGCAATATGAATGAACTTGGGGATGAGTCTAGCAAGGCACACTACAAGACTGGGCAGGCAGCTGCCAAAGTAGCGGATATGCTTGTCGTGATTGGTAAAGATGCAGAAGTGCATACTGTAGCCGGGGCAAAAGATGCGGGGATGAATCCTGACGATATAAAGATATTTAAAACACCTTACGAAATAGGCCATTTTTTAAAGCGAATTGTCGCAAAAGGAGATTTGGTATTGGTTAAAGGATCGCAAAATGGAGTATTCACCGAAGAGGTTGTCCGAATATTACTTGACCCTTCACTAAATGCCAGAGATTATGTTGTACGGCAAAGTAAAGCCTGGCAACGCAAAAAGCGAAAAGGCTTTGGGCTGTAGTGTAAAATATCCTATCGGGGCTAGTCTAGATTGACCAAGCCAGATACAATAATAAATATGCAAAAGTTAAATTATTCTAAATCAATTGTATATTTCAGAGACCAGTGGGTGCCTTTTAAAGATGCCAACCTAAGCATCGCCAGCTCACCTGTTTTATATGGTCTTAGTGTTTATACCGTCTTTAATGCAATCTGGAATAAAAATTCAAAAGAACTAAATATCTTCAGACTCAAAGACCATTATAAAAGACTTTGTAATTCAGCTCGTATTATGGACTTCGAAAGCTTCGAAGATAAATACAGCTATGCTGAATTTGAAAAAATTATGGTAAATCTTCTACGCAAAAACAACGTACAGGAAGATGCTCTGGTGAGAGTTACGATATTTATTGATGAGGAAATAGCCGGCACCAAAATAAATGGTCTTAAAAATTCGATGAGTGCCTATGTATATCCCATGGGTGAGATATTTCCGCGCAGCGGCATCAAAGCCTGCGTTAGCAGCTGGACACGCTCGGCCGATAATATGATTCCTTCAAGAGCCAAGGTTAATGGACAGTATGTTAATGCCAGCTTAATGAAAAATGAAGCTCTGCAAAATGGCTACGATGAGGCAATCGCACTTGATAATACTGGTCATGTAAGTGAAGGCACAGTTGCAAACTTATTTATAGTCCGTGAAGGCAAAATTATCACACCTGACATGGCAACCGATATATTAGAGGGTATTACTCGCTCTAGTATCATGCAAATAGCCGGCATACTTGGTATTGCCTGCGAACAAAGGCCAATCGATAGGACCGAACTGTACATTGCAGATGAGGCCTTTATGTGTGGTAGTTCAGCCAACATTACTCCGATTTTAATTATTGATAAGCGCAAGCTGGGCGATGGTAAGATCGGTAAAATCACACGCCAACTTAGTCTAGGCTATGCCCAGGCTCAAAAAGGAGAAAATTCCAAGCTCACAGACTGGCTAACTCCAGCAAAAATACCATGCCCCTAATATAGCAAATTAGACTGAAGACAGCTTAATACTGGCTATCAGCTGGGCAAGTTTGGTACAATTAATCTTATGAATAACTACGACCCAGCAAAAAATGAAGCTAAGTGGCGCAAAATTTGGCAAGAAACTGATATAAATAAGACCCATGAAGAACCAAAAAATAAATTATACAATTTGGTGATGTTTGCATATCCATCGGGTAATCTGCACATTGGGCACTGGTATAATTTTGCCCCAGCCGATACGCTGGCCAGGTATTCCAGAATGCATGGCCAGGATGTCTTAGAGCCTTTTGGCTTTGATTCATTTGGTCTGCCAGCAGAAAACGCAGCCATTCAAAGAGGACTGATGGCTGATGAGTGGACCAATCAAAATATTTCTGACATGACTGCGCAAATAAATAAGATTGGTGCTATGTATGACTGGAGCAAGACTTTTCAGACCAGCGACCCCAGCTACTACAAATGGACGCAATGGATGTTTCTTAAGATGTTTCACGAAGGGAAAGCTTATCAAAAAGAGGCTTTGGTTAATTGGGATCCAGTCGATAAGACAGTTCTTGCAAATGAGCAGGTGGTCAATGGCTTCGCCGATCGTAGTGGCGCAAAAGTCGAACGAAAGCTTTTGAAGCAATGGTTTCTTAAGATTACAGATTATGCAGACGCTCTTATTGACGACCTCGATAAGATTGACTGGCCTGAACGCATAAAAGACATGCAGCGCAACTGGATAGGCCGTAGCGTTGGTGCGCATATCGAGTTTCCAATCGATAACTCAACTCAAAAATTAGATGTCTATACTACCAGGGCCGACACTATTTTCGGAGTTACATTTATGGTCGTTGCCCCCGAACATCCGCTGATTGAAACTATAACAACAAATAGCCAGTCTGATGCAGTAAAAAAATACATATCTGATGTAGGTGCTAAGACCAATATAGATCGCATGGAAACTAAAGAAAAAACGGGAGTTTTTACTGGCGCTTTTGCTGTTAATCCAGCTACTAATCAAAATATACCAATCTGGATAAGCGAATATGTTCTAATGGATTATGGAACTGGTGCGATAATGGCGGTGCCAGCTCACGATGAGCGTGACTTTGAATTTGCTAGTAAGTTTGGCCTAGAAATTACGCAAGTGTTAAGCGATGAAAGCTCAGAGGGCAGTAACCAATCTGCAGATGCAAAGCTTATAAACTCTGGCGAATTTAGCGGCCTAGATAGCGCTAGCGCAAAAGCCAAGATTGTTGAATGGCTCGAAACAACCGAGATTGGTAAAAGCCAAACTCAATTTAGATTGCGTGATTGGCTGATATCCAGGCAACGATATTGGGGCACACCAATCCCAATAATCCACTGTGAAAAATGTGGCGTGGTGGCTGTACCAGAAGCCGACCTGCCAGTCGTGCTACCCCTGAACCAAAAATTCGGCGAAGATGGCCGTAGCCCGCTTTTAGACAATAAAGACTTCCTTGATGTTAAGTGTCCTCAATGTAGCGGTGAGGCCAAGCGGGAAACGGATACTATGGATACTTTTGTGGATAGCAGCTGGTATTTCTTACGTTATCCCAACCCAAACTATCAAGCTGGCCCATTTGACCCAGTGGCAGTCAAACAATGGCTACCAGTGGACAACTACATTGGTGGCGCTGAACATGCCGTACTGCATTTAATGTACGCTCGCTTCGTTACTAAGTTCTTGCATTCGCAGGGCTATATTGATTTTGATGAGCCCTTCATGAAGCTTATTAATCAGGGCATGATAAACGGGCCCGATGGCAAGAAGATGAGTAAATCTAAGAACAATGTCATTAATCCCGACGACTATGTCGACAAATACGGTGCTGATTCTGTCAGGATGTACCTGATGTTCATGGGCCCGTACGAAGATGGTGGACCCTGGGATCCGAAGCGCTTCGAGGGTACCTATAGATTCATTAATAAAATATGGGAACTTATCACGACAGAGTACACAGAGATTCAGCTTGACTCAATAGTTGAAGCCGAGCTAGTTTCAAAGCTTCATAGGCTTATAAAAAAAGTCACTGAAGACGTTCAAAAAATCAGATTTAATACAGCCATTGCTGCAATGATGGAGTTTGTTAATTTTGCCGGGACCCTAAAACATAAGGGCCAAATATCTAAAGAGCAGTGGAACGTAATAACCTCAACATTCACCAAGCTGCTGGCACCATTTGCACCATATTTATCTGAAGAGCTATGGGAATTATTAAATAATGAGCAAAGTGTTCATCTCCAGGCCTGGCCAAAGTATGATCCTAACCTTTGCAAAGACGATGTCTTGACTATAGTAATCCAGATTAATGGAAAACTTCGAGATCAATTTATAGTAAACATTGAAAATGCCCACAGCCCAGTCGAGCTTGAGCGTATGGCTCGCGAAAAGCTAGGTAGTAGGATGGATAACTTAGAGGTAGTAAAGACTATTGCTGTCCCTGGCAAGCTAGTCAACTTTGTTGTGCTTTGACCTTGCCAAAACTGCTAAAATTTGCTATAGTAGATTCCGAAGATATGCCTAGTGCAATCTAGATTGGTACTATTCACTCACTAATCTAAAAAAGTTAATATATTACCAACTAAAGCACAACGCAATAGCAATATTTGCTTATATCTTCTCTAACTTAAAGGAGAGAACAATGGCAGTACCTAAGAAGCGCCGAACCTCATCTACACGTGGCCAAAGACGAAATCATGATAGTCTCAAAGCCGTATCTCTTGTAGTTGAAAAGAGCAGTGGCCAAACAGTCCCAAGACGATTACATAAAGCAGCTAGTCTAGGATTAGCCAGAACAAGAAAGGCCTAAAGTGGCCTCCAATCGACATCTTTGCAGGATCATCGCCTTACAGACACTATATGAATATGATTTTCGTAATAGTCTGAATATTGATGAGCTTACAACTGATATCGATGAAGTATTGAAAAGAAACATAGACATCTACAAGGACGCAGTCGATGAAGCTGATTTCATTACTGACCTAGTAGAGGGAACAATAAAAAACCAAGAAAGCATAGATGCTATGATAGTTCCGGCCGCCCCAGAGTGGCCACTCGAACAGATTGCAAAAATCGACAGAGGGATACTACGTATGAGCATTTACGAGCTACTCATTAAAAAGGATGTACCACCAAAGGTAGCTATTAATGAGGCAGTAGAGCTTGCCAAAGAATTTGGTGGAGACAATTCTAGTAAATTCATTAATGGAGTATTAGGAACTATATTTAGACAGAGCGAATTATATGACCCAACAGACGACAAACGAGCAAACCAGGCCAAAGAAAAGCCCCAACAAGACTCGACAAAACCAGAAGAACAATAATAATAACCGCGCCAAGGCAGTCAAAGAGTACACAGCCGGAGGTGTAGTTTTTCGTGTAAAAAATGCCCAGCTGGAATTCCTTTTATTGCAGGACGTAAAAGGTCGATGGAGCATACCAAAAGGGCACGTTGAGAGCGGCGAAACCTTAGAGCAGACCGCAATACGCGAAATTGGCGAAGAAACCGGACTAATGGATATTAAAATAATCGATAAGCTTGATAAGATTAATTTTTTCTATCGAATGAACGGAAAATTGATATTCATGACGACTTTTGTCTTTTTGATGGAGTCTTTGGATTTGAATGAAACTGTAACTCCAGAGAAGTCAGAGGGTATTGTAGATGTAAGCTGGTTTGATGAGATGGCAGCAATTAGGGCTATCGAATACAAGGCTACCAAGGTATTATTAGAGGAAGGCGCAAAACGCGTAAAAAAAGCATATGGTATACAATAAAGAAGAAGTAGAAAAAATAATTGATGTAAATTTTGAGAATGGTGATCTTATTAAGACCGCCTGCACTCATCGGAGTTATCTTAATGAGCATCGCTCAACAGTAACAGAACACAATGAGCGCTTGGAATTTCTTGGTGATGCAGTTCTTGAATTAGTCGTGACCGACTTTCTTTATCTTACCTACCCCGATAAGCCAGAGGGCGAATTAACTAGCTGGCGAGCTGCCTTAGTTAAGACCGAAAGTTTAGCAGAGCTTGCCGATCAACTTAAGCTTGGTCAGTTTTTATTGATGAGCCGAGGTGAAGCTAAGAGTGGAGGCCGAACCCGAATGGCACTTCTTGCAAATTTAGTTGAGGCCATAATAGGCGCGATATACCTCGACAGGGGCTATGAAGTAGCTGCTAAATTCATCGATAAAAATATTAATTCAAAATTGGATAATATTCTAAAGCAGGGTCTACATATAGATGC
>CALRAY010000030.1 GCA_943353705.1 Patescibacteria group bacterium UBA4664
GAAGGGCATATGGACCGAGGAACGCAAGTTCCTCGGTCCGCCCAAACCTTTAAAAAGAATTGTAAATTTGAACTTAGTAAATAGCAATTTATTAAGTTCAGGGTTACAACCCTGCTAATATGATTTACAAAGATATTGACAAACTTAACCAAAAGTGGTATCATCTTGAATTGTAATTAGTATTTGGTCCTTTACAGCTAAATAGTCATCCGCTTAATTATAAAATATATTTATTTTGATATTAAATTTAAAAAAAATTCGCTTCTTAAGGAGGTGCTTATGAAACTTAAAATGAAACTTAAAACTTTCGCAAAAGTAGGTATTTTTGTAGCAGCTATCGCAGCTGCAATCATAATTCCTATTACCGCTATCGCTGGATATGAACCAGCCAATAGGCCTACCAAGACCTATACTGGTCCAGACTCGGTAGCATTTCAATATCCCGTGTTTAACTCATGGGTTAATACCCCAAATTATGGTGACGAACGTGCTTTCTTTGATGCTAGTACGCAGGCTAATGGCGGTACTTCTGGTAATTACCAGGATCAAATCGTTGTAACACCTGGTCAAGAAGTAACTTTACGAATGTATGTGCATAACGGTGCAGCTCCAGGCCTAAACGGAAACAATTTCGATGGCCCAGGTGTTGCTCGTAACACTCGTTTGCAGGTTTACTTGCCGACTGCTACCGCTACACAGCTTCGTAGCTTCGGTTACATCGTTGCTGACAATACCAACCCAGGTTGGGTAGCTGATTCAGCTGACTTTACCTCTTCGGTGCCATTTAATATGTCATACGTTCCAGGTTCAGCCAAGATGATCAACGGCGCAAACCCTAATGGTATTGCATTGTCCGACAACATCATCCAGAGTGACGCTTCATTTAACGTGAATCGTCCTGGTGCCCCAATCGGATATAAGAACATGGACGGTAATTACCCTTCATGCTTCGAATATAGCGGATTTGTTACTTTGAAAGTTAAGATTAATGGTCCACAGCTAGCTGTTAGCAAAAAGGTAACCACTCCTGGCTCAACAAACTGGCAAGAAAATCTTGATTACAATTTCAACGATTCAAGTGCTGCACCAACCACAAGCTGGTTGATTGAGTACAAGAATAATGGTGCTGCAACTGCTACTAATGCAGTTGTTCGCGACAACCTTCCTGCTAATTTGAAACTAGTTCCTGGTTCAGTAATGAACTACGATAGCAATCACCCTCAAGGTATTGCTGTATCAGATACAGGATTGTTTAGCGGTGGTGTAGGTGTAGGTAGTGTTCCTGTTGGAGCAAACGGTTACTTCCGTTTCCGAACTACACTTGCAACTCCATTTAAGGCCGATGAGTGTGGTACTAAGCAGATAGTAAACAATGCTCAGCTAGAGGCATCTGGTGTAAGTGCAATCAATGACACTGCTAGCATAACTGCTAAAAAAGACATTAACTGTGCTAAGCCACCGACTCCTCCAGAGCCACCAACTCCACCGACTCCAGTTAATCCTACGCCTGTAGGACCAACTAACCCAGTTTCAGCTTCATTGCCTCAAGCAGGTGTTGAAGTAGGCTTACTAGGTGTGATCGGATCAAGCGCGATGACTATTGGTGCTATAAAGTACAAGCAGAGTAAAAATGCTCTTGCGCAGGCTTTGAAGCGTAAATAATACGCTTATAAACCAAATAAAAAAGACCCTTTAGGGGGTCTTTTTTATTTATAGACAAATAAGTTATATAATGAAGCTATGAAGCAACTAATCGACAGGCTTACCGCCGCCCTGAATAAGGTAGAAGATGCCATACGTAAGCTTGATCTTGAAAAAGACCGCAAGCATCTGTTGGTATTGGAAGGCGAAATATCTAGCCCTGACCTTTGGAATGATCACCAAAAAGCCGAAACAATAATAAAAGAGGCTGCGAACTTGAGGCTATACATTCAAAGCTGGGATAAAACCAGAGAAGATTTGTCTACCACGATAGAGCTTATGGAGATGGGTGGAGATGAGAGTGAATATGAATTAGTGGTGCAAGGCCTTTTAAATCGGTCGGACAAGCTATTAATTACAGTCAAACTTAATGGTGAATACGATAAGTCGCCAGCGATAATGCAGCTGTCCGCAGGCGTTGGTGGCACCGATGCTGCCGACTGGACAGAAATGCTTGAGCGCATGTACCTGCGTTATGGCGAAATGTCCGACTTAAATACTGAAATACTCGAAGAGAGCCACTCTGAGGAGGCCGGCATAAAAAGTGCCACAATTCGTTTTACTGGTCCGTTTGCCTTTGGTAAATTAAAATCCGAAAAAGGCGTCCATAGACTAGTCCGCTTGAGCCCTTTTAACTCAGATAACTTAAGACAGACTTCATTCGCACTAGTAGATGTGATTCCAGAAATTGAACAAGCCGACTTATCTATCGATGAAAATGATCTTAAAATTGATACTTACCGAAGTAGTGGCAAGGGTGGCCAAAGTGTAAATACAACCGATAGCGCGGTACGCATAACTCACCTGCCGACTGGCCTGGTGGTGGCAATTCAGAACGAACGTAGCCAACTCAAAAACAAACAGCAAGCTCTTAGTATTCTGGCTAGTCGACTTGCTGAATTGGCCCGAGAACAGCACCTCGATAATGTTAATGAACTCAAGACATCCCACAAGTCAGCCGACTGGGGAAGCCAAATACGATCTTATGTTTTGCATCCATATCAAAAAATTAAAGATAACCGTAGTGGTTATGAGACAAGTGACACTCAAGGAGTTTTGGATGGTAACCTGGAACCACTAATTGAGGCTTACTTAAGCTCACAAGTCGGTAAGGATTAGCTTTATATTTGTTACGAATTTTGTTACTATACTAGTATATGATTTTACTCGACCGTGTTACTGTCATCTATCCGAATAAGACGGTTGCCCTTTCAGGCGCATCCTTGCATATTCAGCCAAAAGAATTCGTCACGATTGTTGGCGCGTCAGGTGCTGGCAAAAGCACATTGATACGGCTTTTGATTAAAGAAGAAGTCCCGACTTCTGGAAAAATTATTGTAGGCAGCATAGATTATGACACTATCGATAAGGCCAATATTCCTCATTTGCGCCGCAAAATAGGCGTTGTATTTCAGGATTTTAAGTTGCTTCCTAATCTTACAGTTTATGAAAACGTGTCATTCGCACTCGAAGTTTCAGGTGTTAAGAATGCCGAAATAAAGAGAGCTGTTCCTAAGATACTCCAGCTGGTCGGCCTAAGCGAAAAAGCCCATCATTACCCTAGCGAAATATCTGGAGGGGAACGCCAGAGAACCGCAATCGCTAGAGCCTTGGTCCGTAATCCCAAAATATTAATTGCCGATGAGCCAACAGGTAACCTAGACCCTAAAAATTCTTGGGATATCATTGAGTTGCTCCTAAAAATTAATCGCTTTGGCACAACTGTTGTATTGACCACTCACAATAAAGAAATAGTCGATGCACTTAAAAAGCGCGTAATCACTATAAATCGAGGGCGGGTAGTAAAAGATGAAAAGGTTGGAAAATACACCCTATGATAACGTTTTGGAGGGTTTTCAAGAGTGGTTTTCGTAATACTTTCAGAAATGCCTGGCTGAGTTCGGCTGCCACTGTGATAATGGCAGTTACATTGCTTATTATGACATTCTTTGCCTTCTCAATAATCTTTGTTCGCTCACAGCTTAATGAGGTTCAAAAGAAGATTGACCTGACGGTATTTATCTCCGATGAAGCAGGAGAAGCGCAAATCAAAGAATTGCAAAATAAACTATTGCAGGTCGATGGGGTTGAGTCGGTGCAATTCGTTTCCAAAGCGGATGCACTTAAGCGTCTTGAAGACAGCAGCGAAGAGGGCAAGAAGCTAGCAAAATCAGCCACCGATATAGGCAATCCGCTGCCCTCGTCGCTTGAAGTTAAGTTAGCTAAGCTAGATGATATTGGCGGAGTTAATAAGCGAATTCGGGATCTGCCAGAAGCCGTAATTATAACCGAAACCAGCTTCGACAGTAGGGACGATAATCGCAAAGGTGTAATAGAAAATGTCATAAAGATTAGTAATGGCGTTACGCGAGTGGGCGCTGTGCTGAGCGTGGTGTTCTTGCTGATTGCACTAATGATTATCTTCAATACGATCAGGATGGCTATTTTTACCAGGCGAGAAGAAATCGAGATAATGAAATTGGTTGGAGCCACCAAATGGTTTGTGCGTGGACCGTTTATTGTCGAGGGTTCGATGTATGGTGTCTTCGGGGCTACTATCGCAACCATAACACTGGTGCCAATCGGAAGAGTTGCAGGCCAATTCCTGACCGATAAATTCAACGCAGGATCAACTGTTGCCTACTTTGGAACAAATTTTTGGCTGATAGTATTGTGTATGTATGGCCTAGGAATATTGATTGGGGCACTTTCAAGTTGGCTAGCCATATCTAGACACTTAAAGCTCTAAAGTATCGCATTAAAAATAAAATTGTGTTATAATAGTTATGATTACGGAGGGTGATGAATTGATAAAAAGTAATAAAATAAAATTAACAGCGATATTCGGAATAGTCGCTGTTTTTGTATCTATTTTTATATCCTTAAGTCCTAAAATTGCTCGTGCCGATCAATTTGATGAGCAAATATCCGCGCTTAATAAAAAAGTTAGTGAGGCTAATGCGATTGCTGACGCTAAAAAAGCCGAATCTAATACTCTAAAAGGCAAGATCGCTAGTATTGAAGCAGAGGTCGCGGCAGCTCAAAGGCAACTCGAGCTAACCAACCTTGAAATACGCAAAACTCAGACTACAATCGAAAAAAATAACGAAGAAATGAACAAACAAAAAGAGATTTTGAAAGATAACCTGCGCATGATCTATAGGCAAGGTAGTATTAGCCCGCTAGAGGTAGTAGCCTCAAGCAAGAATCTCAGCGATTTCGTTGCGCAGCAGCAGTATCTTGGTGCAATCAAAAATAAAGTAGACGATAATCTAGATAAAATTGATAAACTCAAAAAAGAGCTTGAACAAAAGAAGGGCCAGCTTAATGCTCAGTCTTCTCAGCAGAAAGAAGTTTACGATGGAATCGCCGCAAAGCGTGCTGAACAAGCCTCGATCTTAGCAAGAACCCAAGGCGAAGAAGCTAACTATCGTAATGTAGTCAAGGAAGATAGCGCCAAGATTTCAGAGCTAAAGCGCCAGCAAGCTGCTATAATCAGTTCCTACTCCTCCAATGTTCGCTATGGCGGTACAGGTAGTTATCCTTGGGCAAATGTCGACTTCCCGAATAATTACCCTGATCCCTGGGGCATGTACAAGCGTCAATGTGTTAGCTACACAGCCTGGAAAGTAGCAAGCTCCGGACGTTCTATGCCTTATTGGGGTGGGCGAGGCAATGCCAACCAGTGGGATGACAACGCCCGTGCAGCTGGAATACCAGTCGATGGTAATCCGAAGGTTGGCGATGTGGCCGTTAATAACTCTGGATATTATGGCCATGTCATGTACGTTGAATCAATCCTAGGCAATGGCAAGGTGCGGGTTAGCCAATATAATGCAAATTGGGATGGAAGCTATTCTGTTAGTGATGTTAATATAGCAGGCTTGCAGTTCATACATTTTTAACTAAAGGGAA
>CALRAY010000031.1 GCA_943353705.1 Patescibacteria group bacterium UBA4664
AAGTAGATAACATCACTAAGACCTATGGCAAAGCAGATAATTTATTTACCGCACTATATAATGTCAGCCTCGAAATTCCTAGCGGATCCTCGGCTGCAATAATCGGCAAATCTGGCTCCGGCAAAAGTACCTTAATGCATATAATGAGTGGGCTAGACCACCCCAGTACCGGCGACATTATAATAGACGGCAAGGTGCTTGGGGACTTCAAGCCTAAACAAATGGATGCTTTTAGAGCTAAGGAGATGAGCTTTATATTCCAGGCATTTTTTGTAGAAGCTAACCAGACTTGCTACCAGAATGTTATGTTGCCTCTCGAGATAGCGCGCGTTTCTAAGGCAAAAAGATCCAAGAAGGCGATTCAGGCTCTTAAAGCTGTCGGCCTGGATGACAAGATAAATGCACAGGCTGCAAGCTTATCGGGTGGCCAAAAACAGCGCCTAGCGATTGCTAGGGCCATAGTCAACAAGCCTAAGATAATTTTTGCGGATGAACCAACTGGTAACCTGGATAGTGCTACCGGGGAAATGATAATAAAGCTACTATTTGATTTGAATAAAAAACTTAAATGCACTCTTGTTGTGGTCACGCACGATTCTGAAATCGCTGAACACTGTAAAATTAAAATAGAGATGAAAGATGGCGAGATAATTAAATCAGCTAATAGCAAAGAAATTAGAAAGCTTTTAACATGAGTATTAGAGATATAATCAGGCGAAGTGGCAGGAGCATAAGAAGCGCAAAGGGCCGAACGATACTCACAGCCCTTGCCATTGCGGTTGGTACTTTTGCACTTACATTAACTCTGGCTGCCAGTAACGGTGCGACTGCTTTTGTTGATAAAGTAATAAAAGACAATTTCGACCCTAGCGAATTATTTGTAGCAGCCGATGAAGGTCTTTTTGGGCAAGGCGATAGCGATAAGCCCAGAGAGTTTGATGCAAGCTTTGGCACAAGCACGTCTAACGCTGGTGCCTCTAGGCAGATAAAGAGAGTGACGCAGCAGGATATTGATAAAATCAAAGCAGTAGAGGGTGTCGAGAGTGTGCGCGAACAAATTGTTATAAGTGCCCGCTATATCACAAGGGAAGGCGAGAAAAAATATGTTGCAACCATAGCCGCCTACAATCCTGTCCAAAAACCCGAGCTACTTTCCGGAAGCCTAGACAGCTTTGATGGTAAAAAAATAATTCTTCCAGAAGGTTATTTGCAGGATTTAGGCTTCGATTCTAGCCAAGCTGCAATAGGCAAGACAGTCACGATAGTTGTACCAAAAGCCCTAACCCCTGAGGAACTCAGGGCACAGCTAGTTAGCGGAAGCTTACCGACAGATGCCGAACAATTAGCAAAAGCAACTGAAAACAATTCAGAATCTGTTGATTTTGTTATTGCTGCCGTTTCCAAGAAGCCCATTACGGTTCAGCCAGGTACTGAACTCTATATATACATGCCTCGAGATGAAGCTAAAGCCCTCAATGATATAACGACATTAGGCACAGCAAACTACCAAAAATATAACTTTGTACTGGCCAAGGTATCTGGTGGAAATAACGATGATAAGCTCAAAGCTACTCAGCAAAGGATAAAAGATTTAGGTTTTCAGGTCCGAAGCGTCGAGGAAACACAAGAATTTCTCACAAATATTATCGGTGTACTGCAGGGAATTGTGGCAGGTTTTGGTTTAATTGCGATAATCGCATCGGTTTTTGGCATAATCAACACAATGTATATTTCAGTACTGCAAAGAACTCGCGAAATAGGCCTAATGAAAGCTCTAGGAATGCGCAACCGAGATATTGGCAGGCTATTTAGATTCGAAGCTGGCTGGATTGGCTTTTTAGGTGGATTTATTGGCTCGATTTCAGCTGTTGTTATAGGCATTGCGATTAACCCTTGGATTACCAAGCAACTGGACTTGGGTGCTGGTAATGATCTTTTAATATTCAAACCCGCACAAATTGCTGGGCTGGTCTTGGCTCTAATAATAATTTCGGTACTAGCCGGCTGGTTGCCATCCCGAAAGGCGGCCAAGCTCGATCCAATAGAGGCCCTCAGAACTGAGTAAAAGTCACAGATTGGCGATTGGGAACATTTTATAGATTATGAATATAATTGATTTGATAATATTACTAACTGGCGCCATAATGGCCTATCGCTGGTATAAAGTAGGCCTAGCCCGAAACCTATTCGCTGTCGGTGGGCTACTAATAGGTATTATCATAGGACTAGTAATTGCCCCAAGCATTATGGCATGGTTCATAGACCCGATAGGCAAATATGCTGCCGTCGTACTGTGCGTTTGTATATGTACTTTTGCCCTAGGGAGCCTAGGGGAGCTAATTGGAAATAAACTAAATATCCGCCTATCGTCTAAAACCTCTCAAAAGATAAATGCCTACGCCGGGTCATTTGGAAGTATAATTTTCTTGCTTATATTCGTCTGGCTTAGTGCAGCGATAATTATAAGTAGTCCATTTAGTAGATTCAATAATCTCATACAAAACTCAGCGATTGTTCAGCTACTCAACTCGAGATTACCACCGACACCGCCGATTATCGAGAGGATTGATGGGCTGGTCAAGCCGCTCGATTTCCCTCAAGTTTTTGCTGGTATTCCACAAAAGCTTGCAGATCCTGTTGCACCGGCTGGCTCCGAAGTAGTCCGCTTAGCTGTTTTAAATGCTGGCCAGTCAGTTGTGAAAATAGAATCCAGGGGCTGTGGAAATAATATCTCCAGTGGCAGTGGCTTTATAGTAGGGGATGGCCTAGTGATGACTAACTCCCACGTTGTCGCAGGCTCTAATGCAAACAGGGTAATAGATACATCCGGAAGCTATGCCTCTGAGGTAATTTATTACGACCCATCAGTTGATATCGCTATTTTAAAGACACCAAAGCTTAAAGCTAAGGCATTAGGCATCTCCAGCCAGAAATATTCCAGAGGTCAAGAAGCTGTTGTTATGGGATTCCCATCGGGTGGAAAATTCGTAGCTGAACCTGCAGGAGTAACAAATACACTTGTGGCTAGGGGTTTTGATATTTATAACAAAGAGCAAGTCGATAGGCTGGTTTATGAATTTGTCGGCAAGGTAGTGCAGGGAAATTCTGGCGGGCCGTTGGTACTATCTGACGGTACCGTTATCGGAATGGTATTTGCATCATCGCAAAACAACGAAGGATATGGCTATGCCCTGACCGGCGAAGAGATAAGTCAGGCCTTAAAAACGGCAGGCAAAAGCAGAGTCGACACACAAGCTTGCTACCAGTAACTCATCAGATCTAAATATTTATATGCTATAAGATAGTTCGTGGGTATAATACAAGTTAATAAATAAATCATCTAGTAGTCCTTGAATATACGATATACAATTGAAGACATGAAATACGCATTCGAGCTAAAAAAAAGTTATGGTTAATAATGTCTAGCAAAAGCACCGAGAGCAAAAATCCGTCGATAAAATCGGGACCCCTAAGTCGTGCTTCACGGTTTTTCTACACGAAGTCAAACCTGGTCACCGCCTTACTGGCCACTTCCGTCTTTGTCGGCTACCTTGTCTTTTTACTAATGGGGCAGGGCAAGGCTTTTGAAGTTGCCAATAGCAGTATAAGATCACTCGGAACTTCGCTGGGCTTTGGTCAGGCCGAGATCCTTGCCTTCCTTGCAGAACGTTCCAATCAGCAGATTAATGCCTACATTAACTTCAATCTAGTCTGGGACTCTCTCTTTGCTTTGATCTACGGAGTTATGTATGTGTTCTGGGTGTCGTTGTTGTTTAAGCCATATTCGCAAAAGTTTGGAATTTTGAATCTGCTACCATTCGGTCAAGTTGCATTTGATTGGTTGGAGAACTTAGGCTTAGCTACTATCTCAAAGCAGTACCTTGCAGACGGCACAATTTCTTCGACGACTGCTCAATTTGCCTCAACTGCCTCAACTATTAAGTGGGCATTTTCCTTGCTGGTCTATGGGGTAATATTGGTTGGCATTGTCATGCGTATAGTAGGAGCACTGAAGAAGCGAAGCCAGCACTAGAACCGAATTGGCACATAGCAAGAGCCACTTTATTGCCTCCAAGTTTTGCTAGTACAAATGACAACTAAATAGTATAATTATATATAAATATGAAATACGCATTCGAGCTAAAGTCTGTAAAAAGATATTATGGGAAAATCAAAGCACTTGACGGAGTAACACTAAAAGCCGAAGAGGGCAAAATTTACGGCATGCTTGGACCCAACGGCGCAGGCAAGAGTACCATAGTCAAAATCTTGAGCACCCTTATAGAGCCAACTTCTGGAATCGCAAAAGTAAACGGAATAGATGTAGCTAAGGATCCATCCTCAGTCAGAAATGCAATCGGGCTAGCAGGACAGTTTGCCGCGGTAGACGACTTCTTGACGGGCCGCGAGAATATTCAAATGGTGGGTCAGCTATACGGCTTAAAAGGTAGTGTTGCGAAGCAGAGAGCCGATGAAATATTAGAAAAACTAGGCCTGCAGGATTCTGCAGACAGGCAAGTAAAGACTTATTCTGGCGGTATGCGCAGACGCCTAGACTTAGGATCTAGCCTCGTAGGAAGACCTAAAATTTTGTTCCTGGATGAGCCGACAACTGGTCTCGACCCAAGAACGCGCAAGGACCTATGGGAGATAATTAGAAATTTAGCACGCGAAGGTACTTCGATACTTCTAACCACCCAATATCTTGAAGAGGCCGACGAGCTTGCCGACATGATAGCGGTTATTGACTATGGCAAACTTATAGCCGAAGGTACTAGCTCACAGCTCAAAAGCAAGCTGGGTGGAGACATGGTAGAATTTGAGCTTAAAAATAAATTTGACTTCAATAAAGCCTTGCTATCAGTTGAGAAGTTCTGTAATCAAAATAGACAAGCCGATGAAGCTGAGCTAACTATAAAAATTCCCGTCAAAAATAGCGCCGAGGACTTACTAACCGTGACTAAGATGATAGACGATTCAGGTATAAAGCCTACCAATATATCACTTCATAAGCCAACTCTAGATGATGTGTTCTTGTCGCTTACTGGTAAAAAGCCCCAGATTGAAGAACAGAAAAAGCCCAGAAGAGGTAAGCACTAATGGCACAGCTAATTTCCGAACTACGTGACGGCCTAATTATTACAAAGCGCAACATAATGCGCTACATCAGATTACCCCAGCTCATTGTCATATCTTCAATCCAGCCAATAATGTTTTTAACCTTGTTTAATTTTGTATTCGGAGGGGCGCTTGGTGCAGCAGCCGGCGTAGACTATATTAACTTTCTTTTGCCAGGAATTATGGTTCAGACAATATTATTTGGGGCATTACAAACAGGCATTGGCTTATCGAGAGATTTGAACGCCGGGATAATTGATCGCTTCAGGAGCTTACCGATGAGCCGAAGCGCAGTGCTGACCGGCCGCACAACTGCTGATCTAATACGTAACACATCGACTGCCATGATACTGCTTATTACTGGCTTCGCTTACGGATTCCGTTTTCAAAATGGCACCCTAGATGCTTTTATCATGGTGCTTATGATAGTTGCGTTCGGATATGCTTTCTCTTGGGTTGCGGCATTTATTG
>CALRAY010000032.1 GCA_943353705.1 Patescibacteria group bacterium UBA4664
ACGGTGATATAGCCTCCGGTCGGGCCATTATCGGGGGTGCAACCTACAGTCAGCGTTGAGGGTATTTTCTCCAAGAACCATTGAACAAAAGTGGTATCATTGTCCCAGACTTTCGTACCAATACTGCAAGTGCCGGTGTTGTTCGTACCACCACACAACAGCTTGCCGTCAGCAGTAGTAGTTGGTGTGACATTTATCTGGTTGCCATTATTATTACGTATTAGCTGTGCATTGTTTACACGGTAGCCAGGGGGTACAACTATCTTAGACGAATGAATATTTTGGACACCATTTCCGATGAGATTTTGGCCTGCAGAATACACCCACATATATACTCCAGTGAGCCAGTTACTTGAGCCTTCGTTTGAACATATAGCTGGAGCACCGCATGGAATGATGTAAGTTTTGGCATTTTTCATACTTTGGTCTGTTGCTAGCACACCTGTAGCTGTATCGTATTTAAGAGTCTGGATTTGACCTAGGTAATTCGGCTGGGGCACATTAATAGTCACGACTAACTCGGCAGGGCCTGTCGCGCATGGCGCAAAGTCGCTGGGAGCAACGCCACCAGGATAGCCACCTGATCTTACGCATTCCCAATAGTTATAGCCATCTGAAACTCGCACGGCACGATTTATTTTTTTACCTTGGTTTAGTGTAACTACAATATCGTGACGTCCGGGCGAGAGATTGGCTGGTAAATTAAGGTTAAAAGGTAGGGCTGCGACTGCGACTGCTCCCCAACTTGGGCTCGAGTTATAAGGGTTAGATGTCCGTCCTGCTGCAATAACTGTATTTGCAGTTATGCCTGATACAGTAGCACCCTCTGTGGCCGTCACAGACTCTATGAGATTAAATGTGGCAATTGTATTGGCGAATCCACTAATTCTACACCATGTATTTGCGAACACTAAATTAAGAGGCACACTGGTAGTACCAGCTGCTATTGTTACACTCTGTTCGGTAAACCACGCACCACTTTGTGTAGATATCCAGGCCGATTGACCTGCGCTCCAATCTACACCATCGCTATCTGTACAGCGCCCTGAGTAAGGCTCGTTAGGGTTAGGTGCCGTAACCCACTGTGGCACCTGCACGTCATTAACATCATTATTGTAATAACCATTAGATGGGCCTTGAGCTGAAGCGACCCCACCTAAAGCAACTAAAGATATCAAAACAAATATGAAATAAGCAAATACTCTAGCGGCTGTGTTACGCATTATTTTCATTACTGAGAACCTCCAGTAATGACTTCGCCAATGCCAGTTTTATTATTCTTACCAAGATTTACGCCTGTATCTTCTCTTTTGATGTCTGGCTTATTCTCTAGGTCTGTAATCGGCGGTCCACTAACCCTCTGCCGGTTCTTATAATACCTGTAACCCAAATACCCGCCAGCCGTGAGGATTAGAGCTACGGCTAACACAATAGCAACAACCTTAATAATCTTGTGGTTTTTGTGCCACCAACTATTCTTAGGCATCCTATGTTTTAATTGTTGACTAGGTTGATTTAAATTTTGTTCCACACTACCCTCTTATAAAATTATTATACCGCATATGCTAGCTGCTTGCACGTACTGGCCTGGTACCTGTAAAAATGGTATAATTACACCTTATGAGAGAGTACAAACTATGTCACTAAGTATTGGAATTGTGGGGCTACCGAATGTCGGTAAGTCCACCCTATTTAATGCCCTCACCAAAAACCGCGTGCTGGCGGCCAACTACCCATTTGCTACTATTGAGCCCAATGTTGGCGTTGTTAATGTACCCGATGAGAGAATAAATAAACTCTCAGAAATTTCTGGGAGCGCCAAAACTATCCCCGCTAGCTGCACATTTGTGGATATCGCAGGCATCGTCAAGGGAGCCAGCGAAGGCGCTGGGCTGGGCAATAAATTCCTTAGTCATATCCGCGAAAACAATGTCATCGTACAGGTCGTGCGAGCCTTTGAGAATGACGATATAGTGCATGTCGAGGGGCATATCGACCCAAAGCGAGATATAGATATTATCCGCACCGAACTATGCCTGGCCGATATAAATAGTGCTCAGAACAGAATTGCTAAACTAGAAAAAGAAGTTAAAACTGAGCCTAAATTAATTGCAGCTCTTAATGAGCTCAAAAAGGCCGAGCAACTACTCGATAATAGCGAGCTTATTTCGGAACACGATGAAATTGATATGGAACTAATTAAGGACTTGCAGCTTTTAACAGCCAAGAAATTTATCTATGTGTTTAATATAGACGAGAATGATTTGGGCAATGATGAAATCAAGGCGAAACTTGCTGAGCTGGTCGCACCAAGCCCAAGTGTGTTCTTGAGCGCCGAAACCGAAGCTCAGCTAATGGACCTTGAGCCTGCTGAGGCGCGTGAGCTACTTGAAAGTATGGGCCAAAAGGAATCTGGGCTCAATGCGCTGATACATCTGGGCTATGAGACACTAGGGTTTATTAGTTATTTTACTAGCGGAGAGCAAGAAAGCCGAGCTTGGACTATCCGTAAAGGCACGCTTGCCCCGCAGGCGGCTGGTGTAATCCATGGGGATTTTGAAAAGAACTTTATCCGCGCTGAAGTGGTAGACTATGACTCATTTGTAGCTGGCAACGGCTGGCAGGGTGCTCAAGAAGCCGGTAAGTCTCGACTTGAAGGCAAGGATTATGAATTCCAAAATGGCGATGTAACTGTTTTTAGGCATACCTAAATCTTATAAATAAAAAAGACCCTAATAATTATTATTGGGTCTTTTTTATTATCTACTTGGCGCGTTCAATATAATCGGCACTTCGGGTATCTACCTTTATAACATCCCCCTCTTTAATAAATTGGGGGGCTTGAATTTTTAGGCCAGTTTCAAGTTCTATTTCTTTGGTACTCGAGCTAGCGCTATTGCCTTTATCGGCACCTGGGGCACTAACGACCTTTAAGGTAACATTTTTAGGCCATTCGAAGCCAATTATTTTGTCTTCATATACTAAGGCATCAATAGTGCCGCCCTCGACGATATATTTTGGAACATTATCGTCTAGCTTGCTATCAACCTCAATGGTTTCATAGCTTTGTTGATCCATGACACTGTAATTAGTGCCAGAGCTATATAGATATTGCATGGTTTTGCGATCTATCTCGGCTGAGGTGACCTTTTCATCGTTACGAAAAGTCTTATCGATTACCTGACCGGTAATCAAATTCTTTAGCTTAGTGTTTACAATACTGCCACCACGACCCATCTGCTTTTGAGCATACTCTAAGACTTTGTAAAGCGACCCTTCAAATTCTATAAGAGTGTCTTTACGAAGGTCGGTTGGGCTTAACATTATTTAACCACAAAAGGCAATAAGGCTAGGTGCCTAGCGCGCTTTAGTGCGACTGCAAGCATGCGTTGGTGCTTCATGCTGGCGCCGGTCTTTTTGCGGCCGTCTATTTTGCCAATACTATTAACATACTTTTGTAGCATTTTGACATCTTTATAATCGATGTCTTCAATTTCTTCACTATATATTTTATTCTGCTTTGCTTTGTAATATTCTGCCATAATTATTTCCTCTTATTTAGAATGGAATGTCGTCCAAGTTAATATCTCCATCGCCCAAATCATCAATTGGGGCTTCGTCTTTTTTGTTCGGCTTTTGCTGACTAGTATCTTCGCCTCCGAAATCACCGCCACCGTCGTTTTGACCACCAACAAAATTAATGTCAGTTGCTACTATTTCGGTACGATTACGCTTCGATCCATCTTCGGCGTCCCAATTACGGGTCTGTAAGCGGCCAGATACTAATACCTTGCGGCCCTTTTTCAGATAGCTATTTACTAGCTCTGCCAGTTTTCCCCAAGCAACTATATTATGATACTCCACTGCATCTTTCTTTTCCCCGCTTTGATCCTGCCAGCTGCGATTAGTGGCCACGCTAAATGATGTAACATTTTGACCACTTGGAGTGGTGCGCATTTCTGGATCTCGGGTTAAGTTGCCCATGACTATTGCTTGGTTAAAATCTTTTGCCATTATTCTTTATCTCCTGTTTTAACTTCCTTAGCTTCAATCTTAGCCGCTGGCTTGGTTGTGGATTTTTTCTGCGGCTTATTGATATAGCGGATGTTTTCAAGTGAGACTATTAGATAACGCATTACCTCTTCGGTAATTCTGAGGGTTTGATTTATTTTGGTAACCTTGTTTGGTAGCAATGAAACTTCGTAAAATACATAAATACCCCAATCTTGCTTGTTGATTGTATAAGCAAGCTTGCGTTTACCCCAGTTATCTTTTTTGGTTATCTTGCCACCATTCTTGGTGATGATAGCTTCTATTTTTTCTAGTGTTGCAGCCAGATCAATCTCTAGGTCTGGGTGCAGAACTACTGCAATTTCATAATTGCGCATATTTTAGTACTCCTCTCTTTGGCCCGTGCGCCACTGGCGCAGTCGTCTTCCACCGCCGGTGGAAGCAAAAAGGTTAATTAATTTAACCTGGTTATTTTACCTTATTTATCAGGTTTGGTCAATGGTAAATTGGCAAATTAAAAGCCCCCATATGGGGGCCCAAGAGCTAGCAAACCCAATATTGGCTCGCTAGGCGACTATAGTAAATTTTATCTTCTTGAAGCAAAAACACTGGCTGTAATGGCGGTACGTGGATTGCCCAAGCAACGGTTTTGGCATAAGGCTGAAGTGTAAAAATCTTCATATCGCTGCACTTAAAACCATTATGTTGGTCTAGCACTATTGCTATTCTTTCCATCATTTGCTCATTTGGCACATACTGACTCATATTGAGGTTACTAACCGCTTCTGCCAAAGGCGTACCCGGTATTAGCCTCGAGGAGACTAAAAGTTCGTTTTTTACTGGAACGATGAAGGTTTGCTCGGTAGTACTGACTTTCGTGTTGTTTCCTAAGTGCCAATACCCGCAGTGTTGACACAGATACGGCTTCTGCTTATGCGAGGGGTCGAATTTTTTTAATCCTGCCTTCGCTTCAGATTTAGAATCGAATACCATCTTGGTATTACTACTGCTAAAACTAGATCCCATAGCAGCCAACGCCGAACAAACAACTCTTGACCCTGGCTCTTTTGAGGGTCTATCGTGTCTTTTTTCAGTCATTTTCCTTCCTTGGGTAGGTACAATTTAGTCTTAATATTATATAACTAAATATTATTTGTGTCAAACATATGGCTTAAGTCTGCTGCTTAAATATTAGAGCAAATTAAGTAACAATAAATTATTGTTATGTATAATGCACTTATGCAGAATTTAATTACGACAATAATAAATAAACCAGTTGTTGTTTATAGAGAAGCAAGAATAGCCGGCGTAATAACGAACTATATAGTCAGCAAGGATAACTTAGCGGTTGAGATATTTGAGGTAAAAGTCATGGACGATAACAAAATCTACTTATTGCTAAGTAAAGATATCCATTCAGTTACTAGTAGAGGCCCAGTAGTTATGAATTATGAATCAGATTTATGCCTGGCCGAGGATCTAGTGAGACAAAAAGATATAATCAAATCGAAATTCAGGCTAATAGGTGCTGCTGTCATAACTAAAGACGGCAAGAAGCTTGGCAGAG
>CALRAY010000033.1 GCA_943353705.1 Patescibacteria group bacterium UBA4664
TCCTTGGCGTCAGTTCCTATTGCTACGATACGGTTGTCATCTACACTAATAGCGACCACTGAAGGCTCATTAGCTACAAGCCCTTTTTTAGGAATGTATACTCGCGTGTTGGCGGTACCCAAATCAATTGCAATTCTTTTATTAAACATATATAGCTATTTTATCATTAAGAGCCGGTTCTTGATATCTTTGCGCCCAAGGATCGTAGGCGTCCATCGAAATATTCATATCCCCTATCGATGTGTTCAATCCGTTCAATCGTGGTTTTACCATGGGCAATTAAGGCCGCTAGCAAAACCGTTGCTCCAGCTCTTACATCGAATGAAATCAGCTCGGCTCCATGTAGAACACTAGGACCTTCAACTAAGCCAACATGGCTATCACGAACATTCACATGCGCTCCCATTCTCTGAAGCTCAAAAAGATACTGCAATCTTCCCTCATACATTGTCTCAAATATTTCCGAAACTCCTTCAGCCTGAGTACACAGAACGGCCATCGGGGCTTGCAGATCACTAGGAAATCCAGGATATATATCTGTACGAATCTTAGTCGCTCTTAATTTATTGGATGGCAATATCTGCAGCTTATCATCCGATATTATTTTATAATTCACGCCCATTCTTGAAAATACATTCAATAATGCATCATGATCATTAATAATGAAGTCCTCTATCAATAAATTACCTCCAGATGAAGCTGCGGCAATAGCAAATGTACCTGCCTCTAGGTAGTCAGGAATTATCTCTCCTTCGCCACCGTTAAGCTTATCGACCCCCTCGATGACCAATACATGACTGCCTATTCCGCCAATTTTGGCTCCTAGGTTTTTTAGAAAATCACATAGCGATACTATGTGTGGCTCGCAGGCAGCCATTCGAATTTCTGTAATACCTTCAGTAATTACGGCGGCCAGAATTAGATTTTCAGTAGCCGTAACACTTATCTCGTCAAGTAGTACTCGTGAACCCTTAAGCTTACCCTTTATTTCTATTTTGTCTTGATAGGTAACTATCTTGGCACCCATAGACCTTAGTCCATTGATATGTGAGTCAATTGGCCTGGTACCTATAATATCGCCCCCTGGGAAGCCTATTTTAGCCTCACCAAATCTAGCCAAAGCAGGGCCCAGTACTAGCAGTGAAGCCCTAAGCTTATGCGTAAGTTCTTCGGGTATATTAGTAGGCTTTGCATCCTTTCCATTACACACTACAGTATTGCGGGTGCGCTCGATTCTGACTCCATAGAGTTCTAAGATCTCTATCATGACATTAACATCCGAGATATTTGGTACATTATGGAGTATTACATCTTCGGTTGTTAATAGCATTGCCGCAAGCATTGGCAAAGCGTGGTTCTTACTACCGGCCGTTTTTATAGTGCCTTCAAGTTTGGTGGGACCTTCAATAATTAATTTTTGCAAGTATTTTTCCTCTTTAGCCTATTCTTAAGTGCTTCAATCTGGTTTATAATCAGTTTAGCAATAAAAATATGATATCACAAAAAACACGTTCTACACTGAAGATAACCATAGGTACAATACTAGTCACCTTTGGCACTTTATTATTAATTGCATTTTCCTCAGGCTATAACTTCGATTTCATCAGAGGCGAAGTATTCTCGACAGGATTAGTACTTTTAGGATCTAATCCGTCTGGCTCATCGATTAAGATAAACTCTAAGGATTTGAAACAGAAAACCCCCTACAGGCTCGAGAATTTCAAAACCGGTAATATTACTGTCGAGCTGAATCGCCCAGAATACAAGCCATGGAAATCAAACTACACCGTATTGCCTGGTCAGGTTACTTTTGCAGACTATGCACTTTTAATTCCAGAAAAAATCGAACAATCCAGTAACTTCACTAACATTAAGTTTGATAGCTTGATTACAAGCGAGGACAAAAATAAAGTATTTGGTTTTAGCAATAAAGACAGCTCGATTTATGCATTAGATGACTCAAATAGCCCCAAAAGGATAATCGAGCTACCGCCCAATTCGGCTATCCAACTACCTAACAGCCTGACTGAAAATATTATATCCAGAGACGGATCAGCCTTAATCACCAGAGCAAATTACGCCGATGGAAGCTCGGTTAAATTTTGGGTAAATACCAATTCTGGGCAACTAATAAACATTGAAAGCTTACTATTACAAAAGCCCAATGATATCAAAATTAGTCTTAAAAACTCAAAAGAACTTTTCAACCTAGCGGATGGTAAAATCAGAAAATTAAATGTCGATAATCAACAAAAGCTGGATCTTCCTGTGGGCTTGGTGGCCTCTTATCAACTCGACAAGGATCATATCTACACGCTTGAGAATTTAATAGCACCAGAGCAAGGGCAATCGCTGGTTCGCTATGACTACAGTGGCAATAATCGTATTGTTTTAGCTAAGTTACCTTTGGCAGCCTCGCCAAGAGCAATGGAGATTACCGAATATAGCAATCAAAAATTAATCACGATACGCAGCATCACTGAGGGGACTATGTACGTCTATCGGCAGGCCGACGGAAAGAACCTGACATCCCTACTTGGATCAGGCATAACGATTTCGCGCTTTAGCCCTGATGGCAAGCTGCTTAGCTATATCCAAAATAACAAACTCAGAACTATTGATCTGCAAACAGGCGAAAGATTTTCGGTGGATTCTGAAGGTACTAATTCGATTAGCTGGATTACTAACCACCAATTAATAATAGCTAAGGCAGATGGACTCTATATCGTAGATTTTAATGGTTATAACTTTATTAAGCTGCCACCCAATACGCAAAATGCCGCGCAGTATAGCTACACGATTCAACAAGACAAAAAAGCCATATACTACAGCCTGGATGGCAATCTGTCGTACTTCACACTCCAGCCCAAGGGCTTAATTAACTTTAATTAACCTCTGGCAGGCGCTGTGAAGCGTTTTCGATGACTGGGCCTTGTTGCTTATCGGGGCTATTATTTTGGCCGAACAGCCGACCGAAGAAGCTGCTTATTTGTTCCCAGATATTAGCGGGGGCAGATGGTAGTGTCTGGTTAGTATTATTCTCGGTTGGCTTGGCATCGGTATTGTTCTGACCCGTATCGGCCTGGGCTGTTTTGTCAAAAGTAGGTGATATCTGTTTGCCAGTTACTATAAAACGCTGCCAGCTTGTGCCTGGAGGTGTACACGTTATAAGCGTAGATGTTGGCTCGGCGGTTTGATTAAGTACACTCAAGTCATTCGGCTGAACAATTTTAGTTTGTGTCACAAGATAAACATATTTGCGAGAGTTGTAGTGTATTTCATAAGTATCTCCAACCGTAAGCTTTTCTAATAAAATAAAAACAAATTTATAGTTTCCTGCCTCCCACCAGTCATTGCTTGAATGCCCAAAGAACACCGAATTACCGACCTCACCTGGCATAGCGGTCCCATAGTAGTGCACAACGCCATCCCTGAGGGCCGTCAATACATCTGGTTCGTTATTAGTATTTATAAATACAAGCGGTGCGGTCGCTCCAATCTTGGGGATAATTATTTCGTTTTGTGGCCCAACCACCTCTGCTTGATTTTTTTTATCTTGCTCTAAGGCGGGAGGACTTTGGGGCTGCTGCGATGTAGCCTGCGGCTTCGGCTTATTAAATAGATAAATGAATTGCGAAATAAACCACTGCGAATTAAATATCAATAAAAATACCAAGACTGTTCCAACCACAAGCTTGGCATTATGCCAGTGCTTGTGAGCTCTTAGATCTTTTAACTTCTGCCTTGCTGATTTCTTACCTGGAGCTTCGGATGGTGCAGGAGATGAGCTATGCTGTGAGCCGGGCTTGAGATCAATCATCGGTCGACTAGCAATGGCGATATTTATTTCCGGCTTTGATATTTTTTCGGCACTATGGGTGGATTTGTAGAAATCCCCCTTGGCGTGGGGCGCAATATTTTTTTCATCATTAGGGGTATGATGATGAATCTTCTTTATTTCTTCATACTCTTTAGGGTGCGCGCCTTTGTCGGTTCGCACAACATCAGCAGTGGCGGTCGAATGTTCTGAATTAGCGTCTTGATGCCCAGACAAATCATGCCCAAAATGAGGCTTATCTTCATATTTGTCGGCCTTTTGAGGCTTAATATCCAAAGTAATCTCTTCGCCTTCATTAAGGCTATTCGAATTATTTTGGTTACTACTGGTTGGATTTATGTGCTTCATGATAAAATTGTTTTGCTTGGATAGGTTCTATTATATATAATAAATAGTACTTATTCATCAATTAAAATTGTTAATTAAGCCAGAGTGGTGGAATTGGTAGACACGCACGACTCAAAATCGTGTGCTCGAAAGGGCATGTGGGTTCGATTCCCACCTCTGGCACCAGACATTATTAGAACTTATCATCTAAGTATTTTTTAACCGAAGCCAATCCAGACGTATTCATTTTGCGCATCAAATACCCGGCAGCCTGACAATATCTTAACCAGTCTAGCTCTAAGGGTATTTTTTTATCTGCCATAAGACCTGCCATAAAAGCGATATATTCCTCGGGTATAATTGTTTTCTTGCTTGACACCACACAGGCAACTCCTGGCTGCTGGTGGCTCGTGCATATTACTTGATTAGGCTTTAAAAATACTATTGGGCATCTGTTTTCCTTTGAGTATTCGAGAGTCAGATTAGCGATATGGTTAAGTCCACTATCGTATTTAGCCGATAAGTTTTGGCTATCGGCGATTAGTATGCCCTTACCCTCGAACTCAGTGTTATGTATTATCGATAGCTTATCGGTGATTATGGTCCCCTTATAAACCTTGAGTAGTTGGTTCATGAAGAGTTCCATAGCGGAATTGAGTTCTTTACCTGCAAGCAAAATTATAATTTTGCTTTGTTCTAATTCATTAATACCGTCATCTACATTCTGGTAGCCCAGGGTTTTCTTGGATTTTAATAATACATCTGCTGGCAATAATTTGCTCGTTTTATTTTCGTCAGCTACTAAAATAACGCGGTGGTTGAGCGCTGTTATAATTTGGTAAATAGTATTTATTGTTTTTAATGCGACATTCCTAGAACATACCAATCCGATACTTGATGCATGGATTCTGCTGACAGGGCGGTTGAAAAATATATCTTCGAATTCCGTCTCCGACGAATCGAGCTTGAAGTTCATATCAAACATTAAGCACCTACATATAGCTTGTAGAGTCTGGCGTCTAGTAGCTTGGAGTAAGCAAACTTTTGCTCAGGAGAGGATATTAT
>CALRAY010000034.1 GCA_943353705.1 Patescibacteria group bacterium UBA4664
CATCGATAATTTTAGAGATGAACAATGGTTAGCACAATTACTCGACTTTATCTGGAGTAATCACTTTGATGATGTCGAAAAGATTAATGAGGTTAGAATAAAATACGGCAGAAAAGCCAAACGAAGATTAGGCTCAATAGGTCTAGATAGAAATAATCCAACTATTTCTGTTATAACTATAAACCCGATATATAGGGATGCTGATGTGCCCCAGCATGTCATCGTAGCGACTATAGTCCATGAAATGACGCACTATGCCCATGGATTTAACTCGATGCATGAACAAAAACAGCGCCATCCCCACAGAGGCGGAGTGATCAGAAGGGAATTCGCAGAGCGTGGGCTAGAGGATATGTATGTTATTCAGAAAAAATGGCTAGATGATAACTGGCTGGGTATCTTAGAGAAGCACTTTGGTGCCGAAAACATCTACAAGCCTAGGAAATTAAAGGCAAAGCCAAAATCGCCGTGGTGGTTTGCTAGATTTTGATTTAATTAGTAGAATATAAGCATGAGCAGTTCAAAAAAGACTACCAGAAAGGTAAGAAGACGAAGCCGGAGTCTCAATTTGACTAATGGCAAGACCAAGCGCTCGAAAGTGCCTTCAAGCCACAATGTTAAGGTGACCGCACAGAAGCTAAGCCGCACCAGAACTAGGCAATACTTATTATTTGCATTAGCGTCATTTATCTTGATGCAAATTATTAGCTATATTTCTACAGACAGTCCTGTGGCAGACATAATACCATCCGGGGGATTAGTTTTTCTTTTGGTTATTTATGCACAATTCGGCTTGATGTTAGCGCTTGTTGGCTTCCTAATGGCGGCCTCTGTGACGTATTTACGAAGGCTCAGCGACTAAGATAATGATGCAATAATGGTCGTGCTAAAGCATCGAATATTACACTAATTATCCATTTTCAAATCTGTTGAAGCTATCTTTTAAAAGATACAGTAGCTCAAGGTATAACAGATAAGTTTTTTATACAGGCCACTAAATAAAAGAAATAAGCATATTCGTATTGTGTTCGTAAATGAATAAGCATATACTTAATATATATATGGAGGATAAATGAATTTGCTTTTAATATTTATGTTTGGCGCAGTTTTAATGCTGATGGGTTTAATAGTCTATTTGCTAATTAACAAGAAAAATGACAATAGTGCAGAGATGGCATCATTATTGAAGCAAGACCTACAGGGATTACAGCATATAATAAGCCAATCCCAGTCCAGTATGAACGAAAGGATAGATAAAAACAGCATTGCAATGCAAGAGACTGTTCAGAGGCAAATGAGTGAGTCTTCTAGGCTAATAACAGATGTAACAGAGAGATTAGCTAAGCTGGATGAGACAAATAAGAGGGTTGTAGATGTAGCAGATGAGCTCAAAACTCTGCAGAACGTCCTTCAAAACCCCAAACAGCGAGGCGTATTAGGGGAATATTATTTGCAAACAGTGCTCGATAACGTTTTACCCGCCGAAAGATATAAAATGCAGTACAAATTCAAAGATGGCGAAACTGTCGATGCTGTAATATTCCTTGAGAAAGACAAGATGCTGCCGATAGATTCTAAATTTAGCCTAGAAAACTACAACCGGCTGATAGAGGAGAAAGATAAGCTAAGAAAGCTCGACTTAACCAAGAAGTTCAAGCAGGATTTAAAGCAACGTATAGATGAGACGAGTAAATACATAAGGCCATCTGAGAATACGATGGATTTTGCCTTTATGTTTATTCCATCTGAGGCTATATATAACGACTTATTAATAAATAAAATAGGAGCAGCCGATACCTCGTCGAGAGATCTTATAGAGTATGCATTTCAGGATAAGAAAGTGATCATAGTTAGCCCCACCACATTCATGGCCTACTTGCAGACCGTTCTTCAGGGCTTGAGAAGCCTACAGATAGAAGATCAGGCAAAGGAAATACAAAAAAGAGTAGGTATGCTAGGCAGGCATATTAAAAATTATGAAGAATTCATGCATAAACTTGGTAACTCACTTGGTACCACTGTTAATCACTATAACAATGCACACAAGGAGCTAAAGAAGGTCGATAAAGATGTTGTTAAGATTGCAGGCAACGATGAATCGATAGAGCCATTACACCTTGAAAAGCCAAGTGTAGAAGAGTAGTAAGTATTCTAGTATAATAAAACTATGAAAACTATTCTATCTGGACTCAAACCTACAGGCGAAATGACAATCGGCAACTATATTGGAGCTATGAAGCACTGGCCCCTAACTCAGGGTAAGGGCAATAAAACAATATTTTTTGTACCTAACGCCCATGCTCTGACTGCCAGGCAAGACCCCAAGGAGATACGCAAAAGAACCCTAGATCTAGCAGCCTGGCTGCTTACTGTCGGCATCGATCCTAAGGAGTCAACAATACTAATTCAGTCAATGGTCTCCGCACATAGCGAATTATTTTGGATATTAGACAATTATGTCACGATGGGCGAGCTAAATAGAATGACACAGTTTAAGGATAAATCAAAAAAATTAGGGCCTGAGGGCCAATTGGTTGGACTTTATAGCTATCCAGTACTCATGGCAGCCGATATATTACTCTACGATTCCAATGAGGTGCCAGTCGGAGAGGATCAAATACAGCACGTCGAGCTTACTAGGGACATCGCGAACAGATTTAATAAGCTATATGGCGATACTTTCGTACTACCCAAGGCAACAGTTCCAAAATACGGGGCAAGAATTATGAGTTTGGACGAACCAAGTGTCAAAATGAGCAAAAGTGACCACCCGGATAGCTACATCGCGCTTGGCGAGGACAAAGATTCAGTAATAAAGAAATTCAAAAGAGCAGTTACTGATTCGGATTCAGTAGTAAGTTACGATAAGGCAGCCAAACCAGCCATATCTAATCTAATAGAGATATATATAGGCTTTACCGATAAGAGCATAGAAGAAGTAGAGGTACTGTATGAAGGCAAGAGATATGGTGAATTCAAGCAGGATCTAGGTATCATAGTCTCAGATAAATTAGCCGAACTTCAACATAAATTCGAAGACTACAGGGCGGACGAAGCATCTCTTATTGAAATACTTGAGCAGGGAAGTGCTAAAGCAAGGCAAATTGCTGATAAAAAAATCATAGAAGTAAAGTCAAAAATTGGTCTGTTGTAAAAATAAAACACATTTTAACAGAGTAGAGTTAACTTTCGTCTATAAATAGTATTGACATAAGCATAAGCTTAATGATATACTATATTCATACTAAAGTTCATTAAAAAATAAAAACAAAAAAACCATGCCACATCTAAAACCACCATAAGTGGATATCTGATCTAGCAAAGATATCCTTAATAAAGTTGACGGTAAGGGATTTCTGGATACAAAAAGCAACCCCCTTGTTTTTTGTACCAGAACTTCCTTACTGTCGTAGGGTTAGTCTGAGTGCAGTCATTATGCTCCAGGGGGAGTCAGACTCATAACCCGATGGAATTTGGCCAGGACCTTGCTCTTAATAAATAAGAGTAGCGTCCTGGTCAGATCCCGAACCGATGGTTGGGAAGCGACAATCGCGCTGCGTGTTCCATAACATAATTAAAAGCGATTGCACCTTCTAGACCTTAGCACCCAGCTAAGATTCAAGTTCACATTTCCGGGCCGATACATGCCAATTGTTTCTAAACATTTAGGGCATTTGAATCGGCCCGTAACCATTTGTAAATTTTATTGCCACCCGTTCGTACAGGGTGGTTTTTTATTATAAGTATATTCCGATTGTCATTTATAAATAACAGGGGCTTATTGTTGCCGTCATGCGGTCTAAGCTAATTCTTCTATGATCTGGCTAAAAGGTTAGGTAGGTATACATGTTTAAATAGGTATCTAATAATTAAAGTACTTCGATATATAAATATGTAAAGTTTGATACTTAGTTGTTATATACACAACAAAGACAATATACAGAGGTTATCCACAGTGTAATGTAGATAATTATCATAAATTATAAATTATGGTAGTTATTAAATAAGTTGTTCATAAAGTTGGTACTAAATATGTGTTCATATGATAAACATATTTAGTGCAATAATTTATTTATACAGCCTTAAACTATAATTGTTCAATATTTATGCGGTAGGAGGGGCTATGTACTAACTTTTATTGCTATGAGATAATATGTTTACAAAATGAAAGTAAAGAATTCTTTAATAATAACTCTTGTAGTAATCGTGGCTTTGATCTCTGTATCTATTTTGGCAGTATCGATAGCTACAACAAACCCAACCAAACTTGGACCAGGTGGGGTTACTTTTTGGTTTATTAACTTGCTTGTATTGCTGTCGTCCTTGCTTTCTTTGCTTATTTACTCATTGCAATATAAAAAGAGCGATCAGAAGCGTAAGTTGCTGTTTTCTAGCATACGCACGGGCTGTCTTATGGGTTTCGCATTCACTTTGCTGCTTGCACTTTCAAGCTTAAGAAGTCTGAGCTGGAGGGATATTATCCTTCTCGTATTGCTTGTCATTCTTGTAGAGGTATTATTTAGGACTAGAAGGAAGACCTAGATGGACGATATCCTAAAACAATTTAATATTGAAATTACTAAAGCCAATAGCACCGAACAGATTGATGCAATTAGGGTTAAGTATTTGGGCAAAAAAAGTTATATTGCAATGCAACTAAGTTCTCTTGCGGATCTATCGGGTAGTGATAGGGCGCAGCTAGGCATGGCTGTAAATAAAGCAAAAGCTGAAATATCAAATCTAATTAATGATAGAAAGGACAGTATTAGTTCTAGTCAAATTTTTGATATGATTGATATTTCGAAACCAGGAACTGCTCTATATCAGCGTCCATTGTTAGGTCATATGCATCCATCTAATATAGTACTGCAAGAAACCTATCAAATCTTTACAGAGCTCGGATTTGCAATAGTCGATAGCCCAGAGATTGAAGATGATTGGCATAATTTTGAGTCTTTGAATATGCCCGAAGTTCACCCGGCTAGAGAGACTCATGATACTTTCTATATCAAAGACACAGATAAAAAATTACTTCCTCGAACACATACCTCAGCAATGCAGGTTAGGTTCATGAATAGTAATAAGCCCCCATTTAAAGTCTTGCTTTCAGGTAAGGCTTTTAGAAATGAGAACGAGGATGCAACACATTCATGGTCATTTGGGCAGATAGAGGGGATAGTGGTAGCAAAGGGCATTAGCGTAACAGATCTAAA
>CALRAY010000035.1 GCA_943353705.1 Patescibacteria group bacterium UBA4664
AAAAGAATTGCAATTGATTTGGGTACCGCTAATACGCGAGTATATATTCCTAAAAAAGGTCTTGTAGCCAACGAGCCCTCAGTGGTCGCTATTAGTGTAGACGACAACCGTATCGTGGCAATAGGAACTGACGCCAAGGAAATGCTTGGCAGGACTCCAGATATTATTGCTGCGTCAAAACCTTTGCGCAATGGCGTGATAGCTAACTATCGAATCACCGAGGCATTGTTGCGATACTTTATGAATAAAATTACAGGACATATTCGACTCACAAGGCCAGAGCTAATGATTAGTGTTCCGACCGGAGTGACATCGACAGAGCGAAGGGCGGTAATTGATGCATCGATTGCGGCTGGAGCAAAAAAAGTTTATATCATCCGAGCACCAATTGCCGCTGCTATCGGCGCAAATGTGCCTATCTCTGCTCCCGCAGGCAATCTTGTTGTAGATATTGGAGAGGGTACAACTGAAGTTGCTATTATTTCGCTTGGCGGTATTGTTGCCCAAAACTCAATTAGAGTAGGGGGAGGAAGAATTAGCTCTGCGATAGCCGAACATATTCGCAAGAAGCACGGTTTGGTGGTGGGTACTCAAACCTCTGAAGATATCAAGAAAAAGATTGGCTCTGCAACAGCACTTGATAAGCCCAAGAAAATGCAGGTTAGAGGTAGAGACGTCGTAGGTGGCCTGCCCAAAACAATCGAAGTAAGTAGTACTGAAATTACCGCTGCAATAAAAGACCGTCTCGATGAGATTTTGCTCGCAGTCAAGGCAGTGCTTGAACAAACACCACCCGAATTATCGAGTGACATAATAGATCGCGGAATGATAATCACAGGCGGCGGGGCATTACTTAGGAATATCGATAAGCTGATGACTAAAGTCACGGGTGTGCCAGCATACATAGCAGAAGATCCAATGCTTTGCGTAATCAAAGGCGCTGGCACCGCACTCGAGCATCTAGATGAGTATATTAGAAGCGTCGTAACCAACAAATGAAAAATATAAGCAAGACCACAGCTAATATATCCCAGCAAATAATTATTTATGGTCTAGGCATATTAATATTATTAATGCCATTTCATGCTTTCTTTAGTATATATCTGGGTTCATTAGGATTTGACAGGGTAATAGTTCAGTCCTGGAAGGAAGTTCTAGCTTTAGTACTGTCCTTTGCGTGGCTGGCATATCAATTAGCCAAAAAGAAACTAGCCTTCAAGGCTGATGCAGTAAACATATTTTTTATATCAATAGTATTTGTGAGTATTTTGGTTACTCTTTTTGTAAGGCCTAATTCTGAGGCGGTATTGTTTGGTGTCAAAACCAACCTAGTCGCCATCGCAATATTTTTCATTGCTCAAATACCAATTCCTTCTAAATCATTTTTAAAAAAAAATCTGCTATGGATAATTCTTGTTCCGGGCCTAATAGTGTCGTTACTGGCCGTAATCCAATCATTTTTAATACCCCCAAGCCTACTCGAGCAAATTGGCTACAATGTAAATACGATTAATCCGCGTCAGATTATTGATGGCTCAATCGATTTCTTAAGATCATTTTCTACGCTGGGTGGTCCTAATCAGCTAGGGGCTTATCTTCTATTGCCGCTAGCTTTTTCTTTGGCCTATGGCATTAAGAGGCGCAGCTGGCCGATACTCTGCTCGTCGATATTGATTTTGGCGGGTATTACACTTAGTTTTTCTAGAAGCGCCTGGATAGGGGCAATTATCACCTTCGGACTGGCCGTGTTTATATCTTTAGAAATAAAACAAAAAATTATTTTTGCTCTGTTTAGCACAGTTTTATTGCTTTTGGCAGTCGTAGGGATAGGTACCCAAATCAATACTAATGTAAGGCTGCAGAATGTTCTGCTGCATGGGCGAGTATTTGAGAACCGAATCGAAGGGTCTGACTCGGCGAGATTGGAATCGATATCAAATACTACAAAAGAAATTATAAAAAGACCTTTCGGGCACGGCCTAGGTTCAGCAGGACCAGCTAGCTTTAAGGCGGCTAAGCCAATAATTCCAGAAAACTGGTTTTTACAGATATCTTACGAAATCGGTATAGTCGGTCTTTTGCTCTACATTTTGGCATTTGCAGCCCTGCTCGGAGATTTTATTAGAGATAGAAAAAACCCCCTAGCAGTTAGCTTATTTTCGGCGACGATAGGAATATTGGTTATTAATATCTTCCTTCAGGGCTTAGGTGATTCTACGTTGGTACTGATAACCTTCGCCTTATATGGTCTCTACAAATCGAGGAATCAATGAGAGTAGCAATAGTGCATGATTGGCTAAATCAAAAAGTTGGTGGCGCTGAGAGTGTGTTATTTAGGCTGGCTCAAATGTATCCGGATGCAGATATTTATACACTGGTCTATAATCACAAAAAATTCGATAAATACCTGTCAGGTAGGAATATTAAAACTTCTAGACTGCAAAATTTTCCGGGTTTTGTTAAAAGTCGCCCTAGGTTACTACTGCCATTTATAAAAGGCGCAATTAATAAATGGGAATTTAATAATTACGATCTGGTCATAACCTCATCGTCGGCTTGGGTAAAAAATATTAATGTACCTAAACAAACCAAGCATATTTGCTATTGCTATAGTCCCGCCAGGATGCTCTGGGATAGCTGGCCAAGATACGTAATGAAACAGAAGCTAGACCCCATTACAAAGTTTTATATTGTAAAGCTGGCCTCTAGTCTGAGGCTGTGGGATTATTACCAGTCTCAAAATGATATTAAATTTATTGCTATTAGCAATCATGTTAAGTCTAGAATTTCTAAGTTCTATCATCGTGAATCCGTTGTTATTTATCCGCCAGTTGAATTGGCAAATTTCAAATCTGAACCATTGCCCAAAAAAGATTTTTATCTGATAGTTTCGATACTTGCACAATACAAAAATATTGAGCTAGCCATAGAAGCATTCAGGTCTTCCGGTAAGAAGCTGGTCATTGCAGGTGATGGCCCAGATATGCAAAGACTACAGTCGGTCGCTAAGGGCGCTAGTAATATCACTTTTTTAGGCAGGGTGGATGAGGCCAAGAAAATTGAACTAATGGCTTCTGCTAAAGGATTTATATTTTGCAATATCGAAGACTTTGGAATTACTATGGTCGAGTCAATTGCATCTGGAACAGGTGTTATCGCACTCCAGGGCGGGGGTGCTAATGAAATAATCAAACAAAATTCAACAGGTGTATTTTTTATAAAACCAGATGAGGAAAGTCTGAATAAGGCTATCATAGATTTTGAAAAAACTATTCTTTCGGGTAAACATTTCAATAACCAGTATATATTTGATAAGTTTAGTGTGGATAAGTTCGAAAGGGATTTCAGAAAGGTAGTAAATGCAAAGTAATAATAGAAGCACCAATATATTAGGCGTCAGAATAGATTTACTTTCTATTAAAGAAATAAATCAAATTATAATATCCCAAGCTAGCCAGAAATACCATAAGCCACTTGTCGTGTTCAAGCCTTATGTAGAGTTTTTATCTTTGGCAGCTAAGAATCAGGCAATCAAAAACTTACTTAATTCATCGGATTATAATGTGGCTGACTCCACCGCAGTGCAGTGGGCGGCAAGCTACCTTGCAGGCCAACCAAAAATAGGAAAAGGCTACATCCCGGCATATTATAGTATTCTATTTAGAATGCGATCTAAGCAGTGGAGCAGTCAGATAGTTCCAGAAAAAATGGCCGGTATTGACCAGACGCAGCCACTTTTAGCATTAGCTAGTAAGAATAGCTTGAGAATTGGAATTGTAGGTGGACCAAAAGATATACAAAAGACTAAGCATGAGGTTGGTAAATTGTTCAAAGGTCTCAAGGTATACGTCTGGACGGGCTACTACAATTCAAGCGATGAATCAGACATAGTTAAAGATATTGCGGCAAATAATTTGGATATACTATTTTGTGCAATGGGCTTTCCAAAGCAGGAAAAATTTATTATTAAATATAAAAATAAACTAAGAGCTAAAGTATTAATCGGCGAAGGCGGAAGCTTTGACTACAAGCAACTTGGCGGAAATGTTAAAAGGGCTCCATTATGGATGCAAAACGTAGGACTCGAGTGGTTGTGGCGTTTAATATTGCAGCCATCAAGAATAAGAAGACAATTTGCTATACCAGCTTTTATAAAAAATATAAAAAAAGAGAAACTTACTAATAAATAGCTTTACGCTTATGTTGTTATAACTTATAATGGTTATATATTATGGGTGAGCAATGATAGAACTAAGTAAATGTCCACAATGCGCAGCTGACGATGTCGTAAATATCGCTGGTAAGGATTTTTGTATGCGCTGTGGCACACCAGCTGAAGATAATACAGCGATGGGTGTCTCCGAACAACCTCAAGTACAGCCTCAACCTAAAACTCAAGTACAGACTCAACCTCAGCCTCAAGTGCAACCTCAATCTCAAGCACAACAGGCCCCACAGCCTACTAGCCCCATCGATACCCCCTCTCAAGTGGCTACCACTGGTGTTGTGCAGAAATTCAATACTCATGCCACACAAGTCGCTGCTAGTACTGATACAACTTTGCAAAGTCCGCCTGCTCAACTGCAAGCTGAACATGAAGCTAACGATATTACTATTAAGCCTTCAATAATGGCAAGTACTGCCCCGGAATTAAATGCTAATCCCGCCCCTATGGAGCAGATGTCAAGCCAAGCCAATCAGTCGATTCCAGTTTCAGTTGCACTTCATGCGCCAGCTACTGAACCTCAACCACAGCCTCAAGCTCAAGCTCAAGCTCAAGCTC
>CALRAY010000036.1 GCA_943353705.1 Patescibacteria group bacterium UBA4664
ATCTCCCAGGGCTTGGCATTGTCAATCGCTACATTAAGGCTATCGAGCCTAGCAAATATTTGCTCTAGGCATTTGTCGAATCTAAATTCGGCCACCAGGCCAGATATATCAATCTCGGTCTTGGGCGATACAATATCGTATTTGCCGTCATTGTACTTTACGAGCATTGCTGCAACTCTCGATACCAAATTACCAAGGTTGTTAGCCAAATCGGTATTATAGACTTCTTCAAATCTGTCGAGCGAAAAGTCGCCGTCATTGTAGCTAGGTATAAACCTAAGTAGATAGTAGCGCAAGGCATCCACTCCATACGAATTGGCGTAGTCGACTGGGTCTATGACATTGCCCAGGCTCTTGCTCATTTTTTGGCCGTCGCTAGTGATGAAGCTATGCACAAATACTGCCTTAGGGGTTTCGAGCCCAGCACTTAGTAGCATAGCTGGCCATACCAAGCAGTGAAAGCGCGCGATGTCTTTGCCCACAACATGCACATTGGCCGGCCAGAATCTCTCAAGCTTTTGAGAGTCATTTTCGTAGCCAATAGCTGAAATATAATTACTTAGGGCGTCGAACCAAACATACATCACATGGTCTGGGTCGTTTGGCACTTCAACTCCCCACTCAAGCTGGCTTTTGGGCCTAGAAATACTAATGTCTTCTAGCCCTGAGCGCAAGAAACCAAGCATTTCATTACGGCGTTTTTCAGGAACAATCTTAAGCTCGCCAGACTCTATTATGTTTTCGAGCTTTTTGGCGTATTTAGACAGGGCAAAAAAGTAGCTCTCTAGCTCGAGCTCTTGGGGTTTGGTTTTATGATCTGGGCAGATACCACCTTCGAGCTCGGATTCTTTTATAAAAGTTTCGTGGCCAACGCAATATAGGCCCTTGTACTGGCCTTTGTAGATATCATTCTCACAAGCCAGCCAGAGTTTTTGGGCCGCGAGCTTGTGGCCGGCGTCTGTGGTACGAACAAACTTATCGTTTGTTAGATCTAAAAGTTTGGCCAGGCTCATGAAATCTTGACTGAGAGTATCGACATACTCTTGGGTTGGCGTGTTTTGCTTGGCGGCGGCTTCTTTGAGTTTTTGGCCGTGTTCGTCGGTGCCTGTTACAAAGTAAGTATCTTGGCCAGCCTGACGATAATACCTAGCCAGCGTGTCGGCCTGAAAAAGTTCCATGGCGTAGCCGACATGGGGCTTGGCATTAGCATAAGCTATTGAAGTGGTTACATAAAAGCTCTGCTTTGGTTGATTGCCTGGTTTATCATTAGGCTGATTATTGTGGTGGTTTTGTTTCATCTTTTAAATCCTTCGGAGCTTCTAGCTCGGTTTTTTTTGTATTTCGTAATTTTATCACTCTCCAGATAATAATACCAAGTAGCAAGACTGATATTACCGCTATCGGTAGGTAATTATTGCTTCCGCTACTGCTAGCTATAGGACTAGCCGAGCTGGCACTAGCTAGGCCGAGCTTATAGCTTAGCGCGAAGCCAAGACCCAAATCTAGCAGCACCCCAGATATTTTTTGGGCTGGAGCCTTAGAGCCCAGATTAGAGCTAGACTTTTTGGCGCCCTGGTTTAGTTCTAATTTCAAATCGAAAGTCGATGAGTTTGATGAGGTCGTTCCAGTATAGCTAATGACCGATAAGAATGGCAAGACAACCCATTTGGTAGAGCTCAGCTTGGCATCGTTTGATACCTGGGGCTGAATAGAAGTGTATTCAAGCTTAACATTTTCGTACTGGTAATTGGCATCTTTGCCATTGACAGTTATGGCTGATGGGGTTGAATCGCTCTCGCCCCAAATAGCAAAGGCCAAGTGGTCGATATCGCTGATACCGAAGTTATTGAACTTTTCGCCCCAGGTTGGATCTAGATTTATCCAGCCGTTATTGGGCACATATGCCTGAACCCAAGAATGCAAGGAGTCGCTAACTGCAGGGGATTTTTTAAGATCTCCAGAGTAGCCATACCCAACTGGCATACGGGCAGGTATGTTTGCAGCCCTAAGGAGTGAAATTGTCAGATCCGAGTATTCTAGACACACAACATTGTTTGGATTATTTAGTGCCTGCAGGCCACCTTGACGAATATTATATTTTATTTTTTCATCATTATAAGTAAGTGTGCTCACTACATAGTCATTGATTGCCCTAACTTTTTCTGCGACAGTTTTCTTACCGGCCGTAAGTTCAGCAGCTTTTTGCTTGATTTGCGGACTATCTGACTGCCAGTATTTAGTAGGGTTGGTATATTTGTTCTTAAGTGCCTGTGGAATATCTGAAACGGTACCGCTATTTGCCAGATCGTATTGAATGTATTTAACATCGGCTAGCACATCTACCTTTACATCAATATTTTGGTTGGCAGCTAAATTGTACTTGGCTATAACATTGCCATCCCCATCTACCCGTGTAGAAAGTGGCTTGGGCTCAATCTTTTCGATAAAAGACGTGTGCGTTTCAGTGCTCGGAGGAAGGGCAATTTCAAAATCCTTTGATGTTTTAGAGTCATTTTTTAGAGGGTAAATAAAATCAACCTTGTAGGTGGCTGAGTCTCCGAACAGCAGCTGGACTGAATTATTAAACAAATCTTCTTGCGAGAATTGATAGCTTTTGGATGATGAATTTTGCGATACTAGCTTAGGTATGTTGCCAAAACCATGGACCTGGCCAAAACTGCTGGGTACTGTAAGCCTGACATTATATTCATTACGATTTTCGGGAGATATTCCAGGAATATAAACCACGTTAGCACGCCCTTTATTTTCGACGATATCAGCCGTGTCGTATTGGATTACAAAACTCCAAGTCAAATCTTGACCGACATTGGCGCGGTTAAAATTTACTTTTATCTCTGTATATTCATATTTATAGTTGCCTGTATTTTGTGTTAATTTAGATGTTTCAAATGGAATGCTAGCACCATCGGAATAATAAACTTGTAAGCCCGCAATATCTGCACCTGGAGTAGACACTTTAATACTATCCAGGTATTGGGTTGAGGTTTTATTAGTTATTTTATATGTTTCTTTGACCGTAGTTGGGCCATCTGGACTAACAATATAATTTACGTCGATATTATAGTTAAAATCCGCTGAGGCTCGAGATATCTTAGGTACTAGGACGGACAAGATTAAAACTACACCAATAAATATTGCAAGCAGCGCTCTGGGCTTAATAGCGAATGATCTTTTAAAATTCATACGCTTATTTTAGCATAAGCAATGACCTCGAATCAGATTAAACGCATACTAAGGGCATTATCATATAAAGATTTCCAGTCTTCCATAGTAAGCTCTTGGGCTCGAGCTGTTGGGCTGATTTTTGCAGAACCTAAGAGCTCCTGTATGACTTCTGGGCTAGAATCTAAACCGCCAGCCAAACTATTACGAAGCATCTTGCGCTTCTCGCCGAATCCAGCCCTCACAAGCCTAAATAGCTTTTTAGTATTAGCCTCAAAACATGGCTTTTTGAGCATGCTTATTCTAATGACTGCAGAATCTACTTTCGGAATCGGTTCAAATAATTCTTTGCTGACATTAATGATGAATTCTGGAATAGCATAATACTGCACCGAGAAAGATAGAATTGACATTTGCCCCGGCCGAGACAAGATTCTTTGGGCTACTTCCTTTTGAACTAATAAAACCATTAGTTTTGGAGGATTATTAGATTCCAGTAGCATCCTTATTAGTGCAGAGGTCAGATAATATGGAATGTTTGCAACTACTTTGTATTGAGGCCTAAGGACGTCTAGGTCGAACTTTAGTATGTCGCCCTGAGTAAGTTCGAAGTTTGTTTTACCCTGAAACATGTTATTTAGCCTCGGCAGAAGATCGCTATCTGCTTCAACTGCAATTACATCTGCCTTCGTTTCTACTAATTTACGAGTAAGTGTGCCGAGACCAGGGCCTACTTCAAGTAATAAATCCTGGCTATCTATTTTTGCTGAATTCACTATCTCATCTAGTACATATTCATCTCTTAGCCAATTCTGGCCAAAACTTTTTTTTGCTTTCATTTAGCTATTTTACTTCTAAAGAGGGAATTTAGGTAGCCCGAGTTTTACAGAGCAGCCTGGGTGCTGGCTCCAGAAACCACCTTTACTGGCAATTGTATTTTTGAGAACATATGTATCCTGAACATCCGGCGGAGCTAAATCAGCTCTGGCATAGCCTGTATTCCAGCGATTCCATGTGGCTGCCGAAAACTGGTATGCGCCGTAATATCCATTACCAGTATTGGCATTATATCGACCGCCAGTTTCACACATTCTCAGCTTGTAGAGAAGCTGGGCATTATCTCCGATGGCGTCTACTTTTGTACCGCGAACGACAATTTTAGACACAGCTGAAGTGGTCACCTTCTCTTCAATTTTTTGTCTAGATAGCTCGATATCACCCTTTCGACTTACGATATAGCTTATGAGCTTTTCGCCTGGCTTGCCTTCTGATTCTGTTAGTCGGTAGGAGGTTGGCTTACTGGGGTCATCCTTGTAGGTGGTTTCTGGTTCTATTACTTCTTTTAACTGGATGACATCTTGGGTAAGTTTGGACACTTTAATATTTATATTATTGTAAATATTATCGTTGAATTTTAATACTCCCAGGTCAGACTCCAAAACACGCAGGCCTTTTTCTTCTAATAATTCGCCGACTGTTTCTTTCCAGGTTCTGAACTGGAAGTTTTTGCCACTAATTGCTACATTTACCACCTTAGCTCGTTCTATATTTATTCTCTGCCCTACTACGCCTGCTAAAACGAAATTATCATT
>CALRAY010000037.1 GCA_943353705.1 Patescibacteria group bacterium UBA4664
GATATAATTCTTAAACTCGGCAACCAAGATATCAGCGAGACAAACTCAATTAGCTCGGTGATTGGTAAAAAGAAGCCAGGGGATAAGATTGAAGTTGTATATTTACGCGATGGCAAACAAAACAAGTCCACCCTTACTTTAGTAGAAGCTCCTGCTGGTTAGCTATTTTCAAATCCTAGTATCAAATACTTCTCGAATATCGGCTTAAGCCCTTGTTTGGCGGCTAGAACTTTCAGATCTTCATGTTGCCACGGGTCTGATTCGTGATATATCTTCGAACTCTTGGTGGTATGTTCATTTATATGGTCATAAAATTTACGGGATAAATCTAGGCCATCGCCTTTACCACCAAAAAGTGCAATAGAAGGTTCTTTTTGTACCTCGGGCTTCATATTAGGCTTGTAGTCTTCTGACACATAAGGCAGATTAGTAACAATTGTCTCGAATTTGCCCTCAACTCCTTCCCAGACGTCGGCCATGGCAAAAATTATTTTGTTAGATTCACCTAGTATGTTTTTGGCATTAAGTTTGGCTACCTGCATGGCTAGGGGGGAAACCTCTGTAGCGGTGATAATTAAATCCGGGCGGTGCTTGGCAATAGCTATAGCCAGCGCACCACTACCTGTGCCTATGTCGATTAGTTTGGAGTTTTGGGGGGCATTAGCTATGGCTTCTTCGGCGATAAGCTCTGTCTCGACTCTAGGGCTCAAGACTCTGTTATCAACAAAGAAGTCTAGGCCGTAAAACTCTAGCTTGTTTGTGATATAACATACTGGTTCGCGGTCCATACGGCGTGCTAGAGCCTTATTAAATTCTAATCTGCTATCTTCGTCTAGCTCGTCATTATCATGGGCTATGAGCCATTCCTTGGGCTTACCAAGAGTATGTGCAAGTAGTAACTCTGAATCTAGTTTGGCGCTTTTTATATCTAGTTTTTCGAGTTTTTGAATAGCACTATAGAGGATTTCTTTTACGGTCATAGCTGCTCTTCTAGGGCTTTTTCTACAGCTGCACTTTTGAGTGCCTCGAGAATTTCATTAAGGTCTCCATCCATGATTTTATTTAGATTATGGGTGGTAAAGCCGATTCGGTGGTCAGTGACACGGTCTTGAGGGTAATTGTAGGTTCTTATTTTTTCACTTCTATCGCCAGTACCGATTTGCACGCGCCTGGCATCACCCATTTTTTTGGTTTCTTCTTGGATTTGAGCATCCAGCAATCTAGCCCTGAGAACTCCCATCGCCTTAAGCTTATTTTTGAGTTGTGACTTTTCATCTTGGCAAGTGGCAACAACGCCAGTTGGCAAATGGGTAATTCGTACGGCGCTATCGGTTGTGTTAACGCTTTGCCCACCATTACCGCCACTTCTAAAAACATCAATCCTTAGATCGTTTGGGCTAATTTCGACATCGGCTTCTTCGGCCTCTGGCAGCACCGCCACCGTAGCGGTAGAAGTGTGGATACGCCCTGCACTCTCGGTGGCAGGTATGCGCTGTACGCGGTGTACACCAGATTCGTATTTAAACGCACCATAGGTATCTAGGCCACTTATTTGGGCTATAACTTCCTTGTAGCCACCAACTGGATTGGCACTTTCGCTTAGAAGGCTTAGCTTCATGTCATTATCTTCACAATAGCGTGCATACATGCGCAATAAATCACCTGCAAAAATACTGCTTTCATCGCCACCTGCCCCGGCGCGGATTTCAATAATTGCATTTTTGGAATCATTAGGGTCAGTTGGCACCAGCGCAATTCTTACTCTGTCTTCCATAAGGCCTAGCTCTGCCTGAAGACGTTCGGTCTCTTCAATGGCAAAATCTTTTAATTCAGCATCGCTTTGCATATCCTTTGCAGCTTTTATATCATTTTCTAATTTCTTAACCTGCTCAAACAAGCCTAGCTTTTCATTGAGGCTTCGCTGACGGTTAATAAGCTTACCCGATTCAGCACTAGCATAGACTTTTGGATCGGACAGCTCTTGCTCGATTTGAGCAAGCTCTTGCTTGATATTGATGATAGTGTTTTGATCTATAATACTCATGTATAAATAAATAATACCCTATTTTAGGGTATTATTGGCTCAATTAATTATTTACTGTTCGTTCTGAGGAGTTTCTGCGGCTGGTTTTTTGGGTGATTCGGTCTTTTTAGCCTTGGGAGCTACGGTCGTGTCGACTGCACTCTTTGCAATTTTAGCTGCTTTACGAGCTGTGGCCTTGGCGGCTTTTTTGCCAAGTGCTTCTTTTTGGGATTGAGCAGTCTTAGTTCGGGCTCGGAATCTGTCTACGCGCCCAGCAGTATCTACAAGTTTTTGCTTGCCAGTATAGAAAGGATGACACTTACTGCAAACATCAACACTAATCTGATCTACTGTTGAGGTAGATTCAAAATTAGCTCCGCAACCTAAGCAGGTTACTTTTGTATTCTTGATTTCTGGGTGAATTCCGACTTTCATAACCACACAATTGTATCAGATAAGACCTGAATGGTCAATGCTTCTAATTCGCTACTGCCTTTCCTAGTTTTGCAGACAACAATAGCTGCTTGGTTTCACCGCTCGGATCGGTTATTTCAGTCTTTTGGGTTTCATTATAGTAGCTCACTAAATAGTGGCTAAGTATTTCTTGCAAATCTTTTTGTTTATTTTTCTCGTCGTCTAGGTCGGCGTTGATAGTCTGGAAGTCCTTGTCTGCCATGAGGAGCTTTTTGGCCTCTGCCCGCTTTCCGCTAAGTTCTTTTATTTCTTCCTCTAGTTTGCGGTATTCGTCATTTTGCTCCATTACGTCCTTGAGTTGTTCACGGATTTTGCGGATCTTTTCGCGGGATTCTTCAATTTCGGGCATTAGTCGATGAATTGCATCAATCGGTGTTTTATCTTCCATATTTCTCCTTATTCAAATAACTATTATAACGCCTGAGCTTCGATTGCCAAGAGTATTTTTAAATTATTTGCGTGCCTGAGCATTACGGGCGATCTGCACAATAGTTTCTTCATCATCTGTAATCGTATATAAGCCCATGTCAGCCTCGTCGATAGTACCTGTAGGAAGCATCAGTCCATGGTGCATGTGTTCATTTAGGGTCTCCCAGAAATAGGCGCCAACACATACTATTGGTACTCGGTGTATCTTGGCTGTTTGAACTAAGGTCAGTATTTCGTAAAATTCATCCATGGTGCCGAAGCCACCCGGGAAATAAATATACATTCGGGCCGCAAAAGCCAGTACAACTTTGCGCGTAAAAAAGTACTCAAAGGGTATTTTTTGCGTGATGTATTCGTTTGTAGCTTGTTCATGCGGTAGCTTTATTGTGGCAGCTACGGATTTGCCTCCCGCTTCGAATGCCCCACGACTGGCAGCCTCCATGATACCCCCGCCGCCACCTGTTACTACGGTGTAGTCAAGCTCTTCGGAGAGCCGCCGAGCAAGCTTGCGAGCCTTGATGTAGTCGGGGTGGTTTTCATCGAACCGGGCAGAACCAAAGAAAGTCACTTTTTTCGGGTATCGACTCATTAGCTCAAGGCCCTGAGTTATTTCTTCGTTTATTTGACAGACTCGCTGGGCGTTGTCATCGCCACGGCCTGTTATTGAGCAGGCCTGCTTTATCTCATCTAGCGAGAGAGGTTTTGTTTGGCTATCTTCCATTAATTTATTTTAACTGGTTATGATTAATTAGTCCAAAGTATTTAAATTTTCATCTAAAACCCACTATTATCCCCCTAATATTGCAGTATGTTTGCTGGCTGTTCGTATTATCAGCTATAATACCGATGACTCTAGCGCCTAGCGGGTTTTTACTAGCACCACATTTAGCGCTTTAAAAAGTATGCCAAACACTATTTACAAACCAATTATGCTTCGGTAATATAGATAACAGTTGATACACATTTAAACAAACAGGAGGGTGAATAGTATGCCAGAAAAAGCCAAAACCACAGGCACAATTAAAGATGATGACTGGGACAAACCGATGACTTGCCCTATCGACCCAAAAGAGCTCGCTGAGTGCGAAGCTTGCCAATAGCAATTGCAGCAAAATTATAGCCTCACTGATGTGGGGCTTTTGCTTTACAATTCTCTAAGTTTTTAGACGACTAGGTGTAAGCGTAAGTGTATTGTAATGCAGCACACTATAGTGGTAATGTATAAAGTAATAATAGTTATAAAAATAAGGAAAATATGGAAACACCACAGAGGCCCGATACAGCTAGCGCTCATAACCCTACTAGATTAACCGCCCAAGATCTACTGCGTTCAACAAGCCCAGAGCCAGTAGTCACAGCTGAGCTGCCAGCACCGGGTACGCGAACTTATACTGTTGAAGACTATATTGATACCAGAGAGCACCTACAAGACACCAAAAGGTTCTTGGCAAAAGCGCACCGCGAAGCTTTTGAGGGCGACAATGCAGAAGCCTCAAAAGAAAGGCCAGTATGGGAGGAGCATTTTCCGAAAGATAGCTCAGAACAAGAGCTCCAAAAATGGGAAGACTTCGTAACTATGCA
>CALRAY010000038.1 GCA_943353705.1 Patescibacteria group bacterium UBA4664
TGCAAGAGGGAGTGAAGAAGGCAACACCAGTTATCATGGAGCCTACGATGAAAATTGAAGTAACCACACCAGAAGAGTTCATGGGTGATGTAATAGGCGATATAAACTCCAAGCGTGGCCGCGTCGAGACAATGGAAGATCGCAGCGGAGCTAAGATTATTAGAGCTTTTGTTCCTTTGGCTGAAATGTTTGGTTATGCTACTAGCCTTAGGAGTATGACCCAGGGCCGAGCCTCTTATGCGATGGAGTTTGATCATTATGCTGAGGTGCCTAGCAATGTAGCCGAAGAGCTAAAGGGTAAATACACTGCTTCTCGTGAAGCTGGCGAAGCAAGGTAATCTCAAATTACCTCTTTACAAATTGGGTAATTACACCTATAATTGAGTGGTCTAAGAATATGGCAATTTTGACGTTGTCATAAAATAAACGACCAATTTAAATAATACATAATAAGGAGTATCAATGTCAGACACTTTTAAGCGCGATAAGCCGCACGTAAACGTAGGAACCATGGGACACGTTGACCATGGTAAAACTACCCTAACCGCTGCTATTACAGCAGTACTAGCTAAGAAGCTTCCTAGCGATATCAATAAGCCAATCGCTTATGATCAGATCGATAACGCACCTGAAGAAAGAGAACGCGGTATAACTATTGCTACTTCTCACCAAGAATATGAAAGCGAAAAGCGTCACTACGCTCACGTAGATATGCCAGGTCACGCTGACTATATTAAGAATATGATTACAGGTGCTGCCCAAATTGATGGAGCTATTCTAGTAGTTTCTGCAGCCGACGGCCCAATGCCTCAGACCCGCGAGCACGTACTATTAGCTCGTCAGGTAGGAGTTCCTAGAATTCTAGTATTCATGAACAAGATGGACATGGCTGACCCAGAGCTAGCTGAGCTAGTTGAGGTTGAAATCCGTGAACTTCTTGAAAAGTATGAATTTGACAAAGACGCTCCAATCATCAAGGGATCTGCTCTTAAGGCCCTAGAAGGTGATGCTGCAAACGAAGATGCTGTTATGGAACTAGTTAAGGCTATGGATGAATTTATTCCAGAGCCTGTCAGAGAACTTGATAAGCCATTTTTGATGCCAATCGAAGATGTATTCTCAATCAAAGGACGAGGTACTGTAGCTACTGGTCGTATCGAGCAGGGCAAGGTCAATATAAATGAAGAAGTTGAAATCGTAGGTATTAAGAAGACTACTAAGACTGTAGTAACAGGAGTAGAGATGTTTAAAAAGCTGCTTGATGAAGGCCAAGCAGGCGATAACGTAGGTATTTTGCTACGAGGCGTAGAGCGCGATGATATCGAACGTGGTCAAGTTTTGGCTAAGCCTGGTTCAATTACTCCGCACACCGAATTCGAATGCGAAGTATACGTACTAAAGAAGGACGAAGGCGGACGCCACACTCCATTCTTTAAGGGCTACAAGCCACAGTTCTACTTCAGAACTACTGACGTAACTGGCGAAGTGCACCTACCAGAAGGTACCGAAATGGTAATGCCTGGTGATAATATCAGCGTAACTGTTAAGTTGCTTGCCCCAATCGCTATGGATGAAGGTTTAAGATTTGCAATCCGCGAAGGTGGCAAAACTGTTGGTGCAGGTGTTGTAACTAAGATTATTAAGTAAGCTCGATAGAGAATAGAAAGTACCTTATACAATGCCAGAAAAACAAGAAAAGCAAAGAATACGAATAAAACTAAAAGCTTATGACAATAAGATAATTGATCAATCTGCTAAGCAGATTATCGATACCGCGATTCGTACTGGCGCTCATGTGGCTGGACCAATCCCTCTACCAACCAAGAAGGATAAGTACACTGTGCTTTCTAGTCCTCATGTGTATAAGGATGCTCGCGAACAGTTCGAAATGCGAACCCACAAACGCTTAATAGAAATTTATGACCATACTCCAAAGACCATAGACAGCCTGACTAACCTCAGCTTGCCAAATGGCGTAAATATCGAAATTAAGATGTAAGTTCGGAGTCATAATCAAAAAACCTCTTATTCTAAGAGGTTTTTTGATTTGATGCTAACAGATAATACATAAATCATGATTATAAATATAGACATTGAAGAAAAATCAGCCGGTTCCAAGCTACTCCTTAAAAACCTCAGCCTGACATTGCAAGCCGACCAGAAAATAGCCATTATAGGCAGGAATGGAGTAGGAAAGACAACCTTACTAGGGCTTATTAACGGTGAAGATGAGGAGTACGTTGGTAGTGTCTGGCGTAAAAAGGGACTCGTTATCGCTACTAGTAGACAAGAGCATTCGCATCTTGAGGATATTTCTGTGGTCGATTATATATTAAGTGAGCTTCCGGACTACATTTCCTGCAAGAGCATAATTGATGCCTACCCCTCAATTGCCAATCCTAGCCAAGAACAGCTCGAAATATATAGTGATGCACTAGATAGATTCATGCAGCTAGATTATTTTAGAGGCGAAGACAGGGTAATGCAGGCACTCTCCAGGTATCAAATAGATGAATCTATGGCCAAAAGTTCTATTAATACTCTTTCTGGTGGCCAAAAGCGATTCGTGGAATTGGTTAAGATTGCAGAGAGTAATGTCGACTTAGCACTTATAGATGAGCCAACTAACCATATGGATTATGTTGCTAAGGCTGAGTTCATAACCTGGCTCGGTTCTGCAAAGGGCGCGGTCGTATTGGTAAGTCATGATAGGGATGTATTAGCTACTGTAGATACTATTGTTGAGATAAAAGATAAAAAGGCGATTGTGTTTGCAGGTAATTACGATGCATATCTTAGACAAAATAGTCTAGCCACGGTGGCAGGTATGAATAATTATGAAGTACAGCTTAGCACGATGGATAAATTAAAAAAGCAGCTTCAAGAGGCAAACCGTAAAAAAGCCGGATCCAGTAAGACCCCAAATCCATTTATACCTATGGCTAGACGCTTCCAGCGCCAAATAGATGATCTTCAAAAGGTCATGATAAAGCCATCTTTCTGGATTGATCAACAGTCAGTGGAGGGAATGTCAAAAAAAGTTACAGATAGCTATGATAAATATAAGACCAAGAATATATCCATAACTACAGACAAATCAGAGCCAGGCTTTATGAGTTTGCTGACTGTCCATGATCTAAGTATTGGTTACAAAGCTCCTTTATTTGATTCGGTGTCATTTAGTCTTAACAGTGGTGATAGGGCTGAAATAAGAGGAAGAAACGGAGCAGGTAAATCTAGCCTTATAAAGCTAATACTAGATACAAACAATCACAAAGACATTAAGCTTGAGTTGTTTAAGGGCTATATTGAACCAGAAAATGCCTTAAGGATTGGTTACTATGAACAGGAGATAGATGGTCAGCTATTAGGAACTACTCTTTCTAGGGCTATTGAAGCGGTCTATGTTGAAAATAACATTCCAGTCAATCAGGAAAAGATAATGCAGATTGCATCACGTTATCTATTTGACCCCAGAAGTGATCTGGAACTTAAACTGAGCCAGCTATCTGGCGGACAGAAAGCTCGATTCCAAATTATTAAAATGTTAGCACCTGAGCCTAATCTGCTCATACTTGATGAGCCGACTAATCATCTAGATTTGCCTAGTATTGAGGAACTCGAGAATGCACTCATTGGCTATTCTGGTGCCATACTATATGTTAGTCACGATAATTATTTTAGAGATAAGCTTGGCGGAAGTGTAATTAACATCTAAGTTCAGTATCTGTCTTGCCAATATGTCGCTCCAGGGCTACAATCATAAGTATGTTATTCTAAAATTAATTATTAAAAAACAATAAGGAGGCATTAATGCCAGAAGAAAAGAAAACTAAAGTAAATGACAATGACAAATTAATGGGAGTACTGGCCTACTTAGGTATACTAGTAATTATCCCAATTGCTGCCGGAGGCAAGAGCAAATTCGTTAAATACCATGCCAATCAGGGCTTGATTAATCTATTATTTGCAATTGTAATTGGAGTAAGTAGTTTTGTTTTGGCATTTATGCCATTTTTAAATATGTTATTGGCAATTTTATGGTTGGTATATTTTATTCCAACTATTTTTGCTATCCTAGGCATTATTAATGTCATAAACGGAGAAGAAAAACCACTACCATTAATTGGTGGATTCACATTGCTTAAGTAATTTATAGATAATATATTGTCGTACAAATGGCGCCCATTACGGCGCCATTTGTACTTGTTGACAAATCTGGTGCTTATCTGATACAATAGTCAATGACTTTATCTCTCTAATAAATTTAGAAGGTAAAAAAACTGAGAAGCGCTTAGGTCTCATGAACTGAGAAACCAATCTGTTTACTCAGGTTTTATTATTTAATAACCAAGGATTCAATGAAAGCATTACTAGCTAAAAAAGTCGGAATGACCCAAATATTTGATGCCAATGGAGTACGC
>CALRAY010000039.1 GCA_943353705.1 Patescibacteria group bacterium UBA4664
TAAGACAAAAATATTTTATGGAGGATTAGCATTTATAGCTATATCTTAATACATTCTGATTTAGTTAGGCCGAACCGCAAATTGGAATAATGTTCCAAACTCTGGTTCGGCCGCCCGCCCCCAGAAGGGGCGAGCGGTACCGAAGCGAAAAGTCAGTCGAGTCGGCTCAAAGCCTCTTCGAGCACTTGGCTCCGCAGCCAGCCGCTGAGACTATCCCAGATACGGCTGACCTCCTGGTGTAGAGGACCTCTCTGTGGAACTCTCCAATCTGGGTTCGGAACCTCCAGCCGCACGAGGCAGCTGGCCTTACCCTCGGAGTCGGTCACGATTCCGAACAAGCCTCTCAGAGGCTCATAGAGGAGACAGTCATCATTGACGCCTCCCCCGGTGGTGTGCCACCCGTCGATTACGACCAGGGTGCAGCCACGCTGCGAACCCCAGGTCGATTCCACCGTCTCGACAACAGCAACGACCTTACGGTCGCTGTCGGTATAGTGACCGCCGGGCGCAGCCGCACGGACCGCGTTCCATCGCAGATGGACGTTGTCCCTGCTCCTGCTTTGGAGTGTCGATATTCCGGCCCGCGCCCGTTTGTGCAGGCCCGGCGATTCAAAATCGCTTGACGGGTCAATCTCATTGAGATCAACAACCGGCAAGCCGGACAGATTGGCTGGGACTTCGCCACGAATGGCGGCGAGCAGCTCCTCCGCACTGAGCGTGCCGACGATGTCGGCGGGTGTGGTGGTTTTCTGTACTTCGGGCATTGTAGCCCCTTTCTGTTGGAGTTTGTGGTTGAATTCCCTCAAGGCACTCCATAAGCCTATGCGGGGTAGTAATTCAGGAAGCTATCCTGCTCTACTATCCCGCATAGGTGTTTTCGCTTCGGTTTTTAAGGTATGTAATAACCATAAAGATTATTACTAACGCAGTATAACATATTTGGTATAGTTTGTCAATATCTTTTTGGGGCTATTTTTGTCTAAGCTATATCGTATTTCTTCAGTTTGGCTTGGCCAATCTCAGTTTGGCCGAGAGTCTGAAGCTTTAGTAGCTCGGCATAGATACCATTGCCGTCTTTGAGCTCAGCTGGTGAGCCTTGTTCTATCACTCGACCCTTGCGAAGCCCAATAATAGTATCGACATTAGCTATCGTACTCAGGCGATGAGCAATAATAAGCGTGGTGCGATGCTCCATTAGCCGCTCTAGTGCCTGCTGGACCTCATGCTCGGATTTACTATCAAGGCTACTGGTGGCCTCATCGAGAATTAATATTGCTGGATCCTTAACAATTGCCCGAGCTATGGCGATGCGTTGCTTTTGACCGCCGCTTAGCTTTACTCCTCGTTCACCGATTTCGGTGTCCATGCCTTTCGGAAGTTTTTTAATAAAATCATATGCGTTGGCGGCTTTTGCAGCGGCTATAATTACCGGTAATTTAGCATTGGGTTTGGAGTAGGCGATGTTTTCTCGGACAGTTCCAGAAAACAGCAACGGCTCCTGGAATACCACCCCGACACTGGCCCTGAGGCTTTTTTGCGATACATCCCTGACGTCCTGACTATCAATAAATATTGAGCCGGCATTTACTTCATAAAAGCGCAAAAGCAAGTTCGCGATGGTGCTTTTGCCCTCACCCGATTCCCCCACTAAGGCTAGCTTAGTACCTGGCTCCAGTTTAAAGCTGACATCCTTTAGGACACTAGCACCACCTTCATAGCCAAAATCAACTTTTCGATATTCCACTTTGCCTTGTTTGATTTTAAATATTTTAGAATCAGGCTTGTCGGTAATGTTGGGCTCTGTATTCATGACTTCAAAGTAATCTTTACTACCTGCTGTGGCCCGCTGCAAGGCATCTATAATAAAGCTACTAGCAAATAGCGGGAACTCGGCCTGGATGACTAGGGTAATTAGTAGCACCACCGTACCTAGGCCATAAGCTCCTTGGTAGCCCTGCCATATAATGACTACATAAATGGCGAAAAATACTATATTTAGAATAATCCTACGCATAACATCATACTTATGCCAGTGCGCGGACTGTAGCTTCGTTTGGCCTTCGATAGATTTTCGCTTGAGACCAAAAAAGCCTACTTCGCGGTCTTCGCTAACGAAAGATTTTACCACCCGAACCTGCGCGATACTTTCGACAAAGCGGCCATTGGCACTATCTAAGTCTTTATTGATACCCTCTTGTCTTTTTTGCCACGCCTTACTTGAAAGATGAGTAATCCATATATATGTAGGGAATATTATTACGAGCAATACGGCCACCTGCCAAGAGTAGAATGCAATCACAATTAGAGTTATAGCAGTAGTCAAAAAGAACTGCACGAAATTGTTGCCAAGCGTTTGCATTAGAATACTAATTGTAGAAATAGAGCGATCTAATCGGGCAGTGATTTTACCGGTCAATTCATTATCAAAAGAGCTCAAAGGCAACTTCATGAGGTGCTCAAAATACCTGCGCGACAATAAGGTATTTAGCTTAACAGCCATGTTATCGCCTATAAAGCCATTAATATTTGAGAGCAGCGTAATGGTGATATTGGCTAGTAGCATTAGCCCAAGCAATACCATAAAATACCCAAAACTTACGTCCCCACCCGAAGACTTTGTCGTGAGGCCATCGATTAAGCCTTTGGTTAAAAATGGAGTCGCCAGGCTCAAAAGCGATAAAATAACAACAAAAAAAGCAATACTCATATAGTAAGGCCAGAGTTTCGCTGAATATTTAATTATTTTTAGCATTTCTTTCATATTTATATTGTATCAGACTAAAACCTTATTAAATAAATGACCCTAACTAATTTAGCTAGGGTCTATTTGATGCTTTTTTTATACTGGCCATCGAGAGCTATTAGAATAAGCACAACAATGGCAGGCATAAAGATAAGTGTAAAGATTGAAATTATTATGCAAATTACATCATTACTCATGATCAACCTTTTTGCGGCTTTTATGATTCTTGTCTTTCGGATAAAATACTCCGAGTAACAGGAATGCAATCAAAGCAACTATTACGAAAACAAGGTACCAAACATCAGCACTTTCGTATATTGAAGACAACATACTTCCCCCTTAACACATTTGAATAGTAATGAATTATGGCATATTAGTATTTTTTTTTCAATTATCCATCGACAAATATAAGCTTTTATGCTATAGTTATGGTTATTAGGCCAGCCCTACTTAACAGGGCTATTATTTTTTACTTAAATAACCATATGACAAATCCAGATAACATCCGAAATATTGCAATCATTGCCCATGTAGATCACGGTAAAACCACCTTGGTTGATGGTCTTTTAAAGCAATCCAACTCTTTCCGCGACAATCAAGCTGAAATGAGCCAAACTACTATCTTAGATACTGGCGACCTAGAGCGCGAACGCGGTATTACCATTTCCGCTAAGCAAACTGCTGTTCAATATGGTGACACCAAAATAAACATCATCGATACCCCTGGCCACGCCGACTTTTCAGGCGAAGTTGAGCGTACACTCAATATGGCTGATGGTGTTTTACTTATAGTTGATGCTCAAGAAGGCCCAATGCCTCAGACCAAATTCGTACTACAAAAGGCTCTCGAGCTCGGACTAAAGCCAGTCGTAGTAATTAACAAAATAGACAAGCGCGATGCCCGAATTAAGGACGTCGAGGACGAAATAAGTAACTTATTCTTAGACCTTGCAACAGAAGAGGATCAGCTGGACTTCCCGATTTATTATGCAATTGGCCGAGATGGCGTTACATGGAGCGAGATTCCAGAAGATATGACAATTACTGCCGACCTAACACCTATATTTGAGGCTATACTGAACCATATCCCGGCTCCTCAGGCCGATCTTGATGCCCCCTTCCAGATGTTAGTTACAGCCCTAGATTGGGACAGCTACCAGGGCAAATACTGTATTGGCCGAATTCGCAGAGGCAGTGCTAAGCCAGGCCAGGCCGTAGTGGTGATTGACTCAAAAGGTAACCATATCAAATCTAAGATCGAAAAAGTCTTTGTTAATGAAGGCCTGGACCGCAAGGAAGTTCCAGAAGTCCGAGCAGGTGATATCGTGTCTCTTACAGGTATAGATTCTGCATCTATCGGAGAAACACTCGCCGATCCTACCAACCCCGAAGCTCTTCCTGTTATGGAAATAGCTCCGCCGACTTTGCAAATTGGCATAGGCCCCAATACTTCACCATTTGCTGGGCAAGAGGGATCGCTTACGACATCTCGACAGATTGCCGCTAGACTCCACAAAGAACTCGAAACCAATGTCGGGCTTTTAGTCGACGAGCGAGATACGCAGTTTCTTGTCTCTGGAAGGGGCGAGCTACACCTTTCAGTGCTCATAGAGACGTTGCGTCGCGAAGG
>CALRAY010000040.1 GCA_943353705.1 Patescibacteria group bacterium UBA4664
CAGCTAAACTTAATGAAATGGAAGCTACAAAGGCTAATACATAGCGCCAGCCGAACTGCATAACGCTACCAAATATACTAACAATTCCAACTGGCCCTGCAACATCTGAGCTAACTTGGGCTTTTGTAAATAGCCCGGCAATAAAGCTACCAAATGCGCTAACAGTAAGGATTGCTAATTGAAAAGTAACTACAAATGCAGCGACGATGGCCGATAGCGGGTTGTACTTTGCTATCTCGATAGGTTGAGCAGTTACCCCCAGATAGCCGTTCTTGCCATCCTTGGAAAGTTGAATCTGGGAGGTTTCTAGCTTTCCATCTTTAGACGTTTCTAGCGCCACCGTATTGCCAGCATTTGCCTTGGTTAACCTCTGAAGATCTTCAGTTGTCTTAATCGATTCGCCATTTAGCTTAATTATTTCGGTTCCTGCAGTTATACCCGCCTTCTCAGCTGCAGAATTTTTACTAACAGCGGTCGTTAAGAGCGGTGAGGTTTGAATTTGGCTTGGCTTAATTGGCCCGAATTGCACAAAGCCGCTTGGCAATAATGCTGGTATGCCCACTATTAATAGTATTACTACTATCACATAAGCAATCAAAAAATTAACGGCTACGCCCGCCATAATTATCTTAGATTTAGACTTGTATGATTTGGAAGAAAAGCTATCCTTGGCATCATCACCTCCGTCTTCGCCTTTCAGCCTAACGAACCCACCAAGTGGAAGTAAATTAATACTATATTCGGTCCCACCCTTGGTTTTTGAAAATATCTTTGGCGGAAATCCAATTCCGAATTCATCGACCTTTACGCCATTGCGTCTAGCGACGATAAAATGCCCAAACTCGTGCGCAATAATTAGAGCTGAAAATATAATAATAATGATTAGTATTGTTAGTATCATTTGCCGAACCGACGCTTTCTATTAGCATATTCAGCCAGTGCTAAGTCTAGATCCTGGCTACTAAAAGCTGGCCAGTGTGCGGAAACAAACTCGAGCTCGGCATATGCACTATCCCATAAGAGGAAATTGCTCAAGCGTTTTTCGCCAGATGTACGGATAATATAATCGACTGGTGGTAGCTCTGGTTGGTACAAATTATTTCGGATTAGCTCTGTTGTTATTTGACTAGCATCGGCCTTACTTTCAATAATTTTTGCCACCGCATCGGCAATTTCCGACTGGCCACCATAATTAAAACAAATATTGATAGTTCCTTTTTTGTTATTAGCAGTCTTGCTGACTGTGGAATCAATAGCCTCAATAATCTTTTCGCTAAGTTTTTCCCGACTACCAGAAACAACCACCCTGATGTCCTTATCCATTAGTTCGTTTAAGTCTTTTTTAAAGAGCTTCAGGGCCAAATCCATTAAATAATTTACCTCTTCAAGCTCTCTGTTCCAGTTTTCGGTAGAAAATATATAAGTCGATACGATACTTATCCCTCTTGAAAAGCACTCATCGGCGATAGTCTTAAGATTTTCATAGCCTTTTTTATGCCCAACTAGCTTGGGCAGTCCATTTTCTACTGCCCAACGACGGTTGCCATCGAGTATGAATCCTATGTGCTTAGGAATTGCCGCCTCGTTCATCACTTTTATCGGTTAGACCGACATTATTTCCTTTTCTTTATCCTGAATTATTTTTTGAACTTTAGTATGGTAATCATCAATCAGCTTGTCGAGGTCTTTTTGTGCCTTAATTAGCTGGTCTTGAGTTATAGTACTAGCCTTTTGTTCGGCCTTGGCGGTGTTAAGTACTTCGTGCCTGGCATTACGCATACTAATATTGGCCTGCTCAGCTTTTTCCTTAACTACTTTTGCGAGCTGGCTTCGAGTTTCTTCGGATAGAGTAGGTATTGAAACTCGGATAATACGGCCATCATTGCTAGGGTTAAGGCCTAGATTTTGATTTTCAGAAATAGCCTTTTCGATAAATGCCAAATTAGACTGATCCCAGGGCTGTATTTGGATTGTCTTAGCATCTGGTGTAGTAATTGTCGCAATCGTTTTTAGAGGCATACTCTGACCATAAACTTCGACTCTAATACTATCTACTAAGCCAGAGCTAGCGCGCCCTGACCTGACGCCGGCCAGCTCGCTATTGAGGTGGTCGATTGCGTCATTAAATTTTCGTTCTGCTAGTTTTGTGTAGTCCATAGTCTAATTATAGCCGAAGCTGCTATCCTATGCTACCCACTTCCATACGCGAAAACCGTGCGATAACAATATTTTCGCCTAGTTTAGCAACTATTGCCTGTCTGAGTTCTTCTATAGTTTGGGCTGGATCCTTAACAAATGATTGATTATTCAAGCAGACTTCTTCATACCACTTAGCTAGCTTGCCTTCAATAATCTTTTCGGCATGCTCGGCTGGCTTACCGCTAGCCTTAACTTCTTCTTTTATTATATCCATCTCTTTATTTAGCTCATCCTCTGGTATTTCATCGGAATTTAAATAAATTGGGTTAGCAGCTGCAATATGCATAGCAACGTTACGAGTGAATTCTTTAAAATCATCTGTTCTTGCGACAAAATCTGTCTCGCAATTTACCTCTACTAGAACACCTATTTTACCACCATGAACATAGCTCTCTATTACACCGATAGCGGCGTTTCGATCAGCTTTCTTAGCAGCTTTAGCAAGACCTTTCTTGCGCAGTACCTTGATGGCCTCGTCGTAATTTCCTTTAGCCTCTTCTAGTGCTGATTTAGCATCCATCATGCCTGCACCAGTAGATTCGCGAAGTTTTTTGATATCTTCAATATTCATTTATTTCTCCTCCTGATTGTTTTTTGCGTCCTCTTTAGCATTAGCCTCAGCCGTCTTGGCGCTGTAAAGATCGGCACCTTTCTTTGCGGCGTTAGCGATTCGGCCAGTGATTAGGGCGATTGTTCGCACTGCATCGTCGTTGGCAGCGATAGGATATGTTGCCAAGTTTGGATTTGTGTTTGTGTCGCATATAGCAATTAGAGGTATATTGAGTTTATTTGCTTCTGCAACGGCGATATTGTCTTTAACCATATCGGTAATAAAAACAGCATCCGGCTTTACGGGCATTTCTGAAATACCAGTAAAAATACGCTCCAAATGTTGCATTTCGCGCTCTAGATCTGCACGTTCTTTTTTAGTTCCATCCAGCTTTCCTTCGGCCAAATCGTTCTGGAGTTTCTTCATACGGCTAACTCGCGTTTGAATTGTCTCAAGATTAGTAAGCATTCCACCAAGCCAACGGTTAGTAACATATGGCATATTTAGTTCTACGGCAGCCTTCTCGATAATTGGTCGAGCCTGACGCTTAGTTCCGACGAACAGCACTTTGCCACCCATTTTAGTTGTCTCCTCGACAAACTTCTCGGCCGCCAATAGCTGGCCGTGGGTTATTGTTAGGTCGATAATGTGGACGCCGCCGCGAACACCATAAATATATGGCTTCATCTTTGGATTCCAGCGATCAACTCGCTGACCAAAATGGGCTCCCGATTCTAGTAACTCTTTTAATAGTGGGTCTACCTTTTTGGTAGTTTTATTATCTACAGCCTTAGTAGATTTCTTTTTAGTCTCTGCCATGTTTTTCTCCTTCAACTTCTATTGGCCATTCCCAAGGGGGAGGAGTTATTTGCCAATATGTTTCGTTAATTAATTTAATGTGGCTAAATGATACCAGATTATGAAGCTTTTTACAAGGAAAAGTCCATCTCGTGTACCGAGATGGACCTAACCCTCCAAAAAATTATGATGCAACAATATGAAGCGCATGGACAGCTTGCCCATCTCGATCGATTTTGCTGCTTATAAGCTCGAAGTTCTTGAAGCTACTATTGATAGTGCGCTTAAGAAGTTCTAGTGATTGCGGGTTAATTACTTCGAATGTCTTAAAGACATCTCCGTATACACCCTTAAATTGCAGTATGATTGCTTCAATTCGACCATCGGCCGCTAGAATGCAAATCTCATTTTCAACGGAGCTCCAAGCCCCGAGTGATTCAAGTACCATAGCCTACCTCCTTGCTCGAGGCTATAATGCCAGAATAGTACTCTATATATAGTCTTCTGTCAATCAGGAATCTAAGCTATATCGTATTTTTGTCATAGCACAATGTAGCTTATGCTAAATAACTATTAAGTTTCGAACGATTTAGCAATAAGACAAAAATATTTTATGGAGGATTAGCATTTATAGCTATATCTTAATACATTCTGATTTAGTTAGGCCGAACCGCAAATTGGAATAATGTTCCAAACTCTGGTTCGGCCGCCCGCCCCCAGAAGGGGCGAGCGGTACCGAAGCGAA
>CALRAY010000041.1 GCA_943353705.1 Patescibacteria group bacterium UBA4664
ACAAAGGAGTGATTGGGAAGGGTCTTTCTATTATTGCTAAAATTAAGTTACAATATTGTTATGCAAGAACACAAACGAGAACGTATTAAAAAGCGTATTAAGATTACAGATGCAGACGAAAAGGTTATTACAGTCCAGCGCCAGTTTCCGATTGTTCTAAGAAGGTCCTTGATATATGGACTTATTATAGTTACTCTGGGTATCCTGCCTTGGGTTTTTGCCTTTGGGCTTACCCTGAGTTGGCTCAATATCAGCTACTACTGGATGCTCGCTTGCGCGATTTTTTTGATACTATTTTGGCTACGAGCCTGGGTGGGCTGGCACTATAGTATATATGTTCTAACCAATGATCGCTTAATGGTAGTTAAGCAAAATGGCTTATTTACCAGAGAAGTAGCCGACCTGGCGCTTCATAATATTCAAAATGTTAATTATAAAATCAAAGGCTTGCAGGGCGCGATGTTTGGCTTTGGCACTGTAAATATCGACACGCTCTCTGGCTCGGGGGGCTTTAAGCTCACTTATGTTCATAAGCCCGCTAAGCTTCAAAAAATGATAATGGAAGAAGTGCACAAGACGAGCCCAGCCAAGGACACTAAAAAATCGACAAGTGAGTAATATCGCGGTAAGATATATTAATTAAAGAAAGGTTAATATTGTGCCTAAAGATCCAGATATCAAATCAAGTTCAAAATCACCGAAGAAATCCAAAGAAGCAGCTAGCAAAAAGACCACCAAGCCAGCTAGTAAGCCAGCCGATAAGACAGTAGCTAGTAAAGCTAAGCAGCTCACCTTCAAGGACAAGCTAAGCAAAATTGGTATTAAGCGAGAGCCAAACAAGAAAACCATCGTAAAAGTTGGCGTCGGAGCCTTAGTAGCGCTTCTTATTACCGTTTCGGTTTTTGGAGTCTTAATTTATAGATATAAGTCGTCTAACAGAGCCGTAAAGGTTGCCAGTGCAGTTGTACCGTATCCAGTTTCAAGCGTTAATGGGAATATCATCTGGAATACAGTAACCTATAATCAGTATCTATTTGAGCTAGCTTCAATCCAAAAGTTCTTTACATCTCAGGGGCAAGATTTGAATAGCAAGGAAGGCAAGCTTAAGCTGACTCAGCTTAAGAATGACATCATTGTCCAGCTCGAAAACAATCTCATAATCGAGCAGCAAGCCAGAAAGTATGGAATAAAAGTAAGTGGTAAAGAAATCCAAACCCAATACGACGAGCTAGTTAAAAATGCTGGAGGCGTAGATAAAGTTAAAACTACCCTAGATAAGCTCTATGGATGGACTATTGACGACTTCAAGGAAAAAATTAAGCAAAGCGTATTGCAAAAGAAACTTGCCGAAAAGATATTGGCTGATGACAGCCTGAATGCTCCTGCTAAAAAGCAGATAGAGGATATCAAAAAGCAAATCGATGGTGGCGCTGACTTCGCTGAGCTTGCCAAGAAGTTCTCGGCTGATGGTAGTGCAAGCAATGGTGGCGATCTAGGCTTAATTAGTAAGGGTCAGACGGTTCCAGAATTTGAAGCAGCTGCGTTTGGGCTTCAGCCTGGCCAGGTTAGTGGTGTAGTTAAGACTCAGTATGGATTCCATATAATCAAATCTACTGGTAAGGAGGGCGATCAAGTCCGAGTCAGCCACATCCTTATTAAAGGTGCTGACATAGATAGCTGGCTAAAAGACCAACGTGCAAAGTCTAAGATAGTTCAGTACTTTAGGCCCTAGATTAGATAGTGGTAAATCCTTTAAAAAAGCTCAATAGATACAAAAAATACGCCCTACTATTGCTTATAACAGCAACAGTAGGGCTTATTGCGTCCTTCGTGCTGACGCTCGAGAAGATTCAGCTGCTCAAGGATCCCGCCGCTCAATTGAGCTGCAGCTTTAATCCAGTCGTTAGCTGTGGCAGTGTCATTACATCCCCACAGGGAGAGGCATTTGGCTTCGCCAATCCTCTGATTGGCCTCATTAGCTTTTCGGTGATCATAACGATAGCCATGGGCATGTTCGCTGGCGCTAAGTACAAAAGGTGGTTTTGGCTAGGACTACAGGCAGGCTCAATACTTGGGGCAATATTTATAACATGGCTATTTTATGAATCAGTCTATGTCATAAAGGGTCTATGTCCTTACTGTATAGTTGTATGGTCGATGGTTATTCCGATTTTTGTCTATACTACGCGCTATAATATTATGGAAAACAACATTAAGCTAAATAGAAGCTGGCAAGGTATAGCTAAATGGTTTTGCGAAAATGCGTGGTTTATTGTGGCCTTATGGTATCTGGCTATTTTTACGTCAATTCTTATTCAATTCTGGTACTACTGGAAAACTCTGTTTTAATTAATTACTAAAAAACCACCTAACTAAGGTGGTTAAATTATTTCTAATCGGCTCGTTTGCTAGGCTCTCTATCTGTTTTAGCCAGCCTGGCTCCCGCCATAAAAAAATACCACCTATCGGTGGTCTTCTTTTATGGCGGGCCCGACCGGATTTGAACCGGCGATCTCCTCCGTGACAGGGAGGCGTGATAACCACTTCACTACGGGCCCATATATGTCTAAACTAATTTTAACCTGATTATTCTACCAAATAAACCTAAATATTTCAATCAGTAGCTGGCTAGGTATCCCACTTATCCTTGACATAACTGCTTATGTTTGCTATTATATACGCTTATCTGGTAGGTGGAGGCCAATCAGAGAAATAGTATCTAAGCCGGTCTTTTACAGGTTTGGCGAGGTTATATTTAAAAAAAATAAAAACAAAAGGAGCAAATAGTGTATTCAAAAACTACTATGTTAACATATTATCAAGTATCAAGACCAAGGAAAGTAAAAGTGAGGGTGGTGAAGGCGCATGATCATGTGCCGTATTTGGGTTCATCAAATGTGGTTGATACCCGTAAAAAAGCCAAAGTATCGCGTTTTGGAGCTACTTTCTTTAATAGCCGACAAGCGCAACACAATACAGAATATGATAAATGGCAAAGTTTATCCCGTAAGCTAAAAAAACAACTTATATAAATTTATAGCCAATTTGGCCCAATCAAGTGTGCTACAATAGTGGCGCACTTTTTGGTTACTTGCCACCTTAGCTCAGTTGGTAGAGCGACGCTTTCGTAAAGCGTAGGTCGCCGGTTCGATTCCGGCAGGTGGCTCCAGAATTGAGCGTTAAACCATATATTCTGGTATAATTAAGCCATTAATATGGATAAAACATCCCCACAAAAAGTAACTAGTTCCAGCCGTTCAATTTATAAGGATGGCTGGTTTTTGAATCTCTGTCTAATGACTCTTATTGTCGTACTTTTTAACGTGCTTTGGGCGCTCATAAACATCAAGCAAACGCCAATCCAAATACCAATCAGATTCTCTAGCCTTACTAATTTTGATCAGCTCGGTAGCTGGTATCAGCTCTATGAAATCCCAGTTATAACAATGCTAATTGCCCTAGCAAACTTTGCCCTAGCCAATTTACTTCACAAGAAAAATAGACTTATCAGTATATTTTTAATGATGGCGGCATTGATGTGTGCAATTTTATCTACAGCAATACTGGTAGGCTTTACTGTAATTAACTATGGAACAAACTAGCATGAGTAAGTTAGATTACAAGCCAGAGGGGATAGCGGGGAAGCGATGGTTTTACAGGCTTTGGGAGATAGCCCCAGGCTTGACGAGCTGGAGTATACTTTTAGCGCCCATTGTTCTGGCTTTGACCTACCCACTAGTACTGGCTTACTTTATAATTGCTTTTGATATTTTTTGGCTTCTCAAATCTTTCAGGATGAGCTTTGGATTAGTAGAGGGCTACACCATATTCAAAAAGGCAGAGAAGATTAACTGGAACGTTAGGATTGAAGAGCTCAAGGATGTAGATGGGCACTTGAAGGCCTGGCAAGATAAGCTTAACGAGCTTAAAAAGCCTAACTACCTAGCGCACTCCATTACCAGTAGAAAGAAGAAGCATTACGATAAGTGTAAAGAGGAGGTCCAAAGACTCGCCCAGATTCACGATCACTTACCTACTATGATTCAGCCAAGCGAAATCTACCACGTCATCATTACTGCGGTGTACAACGAATCAATTGAAGTCTTAAGGCCTTCCCTAGAAGCAATACTGAAATCTAAATATGACCCAGAAAAGATAATATTTGTGCTCGCC
>CALRAY010000042.1 GCA_943353705.1 Patescibacteria group bacterium UBA4664
ACCATACCATCTTCAATCTCTGCCTTCAGCTGGTATACCGTCATGAAGCAGCCGACCACACTTTCCTCATCCTTTAAATCAAAGAACACCCATTTGCTTTGATTTATTTTATAGCTAGACACCTCGCCCTCTACTACAACTTCGGGATAAGCAAAATTCAGAGTTTGATTTAATAGAGAATTAAATTCACTAACTGTAATTGATTCATTCCCCATCGATCATCGTCTTCTTGTAAAAATATAGTCCGACCGGCAAAAATAACCAGAATGCAATAATTCTAAATGTAATCGAAGCTGAAAAGCTCAAATCAAAACTTAATCCTAGTCCGACCAGAATACTAACCATACCTATCTCAAACACACCAATCCCTGAAGTAAATACCGATAATGTAGAAAGGCCTAAAGCTATGAGATAGGCCGCAATCACAACACCAGGGTTAGGGTACGACCCGAATGCAATAAAGACCATATACAGCGACAATATATCAATTCCCATCGATATAAAACACCATACAAAAGGGCCAATCAGCATGCGCCAGTTACCCTTAAATTCGGCAAGGGTATCATAGAATTTATTATTCAGTTCGTGGAGTTGTTCGCGCCCTAGGCTGTGTTTTTTGAACTTTTTTAAGACAAAATTAATGGGCCTAGTTAATAAATAGGTTACTTTTTCTGAAATTCGCCTGTTGACGAGTAACCCAATGACAACCGCACCGCCAATCAGCAAGAACAGTAATATGATCATTATTAGTCTAAAACTCACTAGCTCAATTTTATTAGATAAAAACAGTAGTAGCAGAGCTAGTAATAAATAAATCACATAAGATACTGCCGTAAATCCCATCCAGAATGCCTGAGCGACGGTAGTGGTATGGGCCGATACTTTATGTTTTCTAAAGCTCCCCCTTAGCAGAGCAATACCACTAACTCCACCGCTCGGGAAAACAGTGTTAGCAAAATTCATCGTTATCACATCCTTGTAGATATCTTTTAATTTTATCTTGTACTTAAATTTGGATAGATAAACTTGAAAATATTTTGCATTGGCAAGATACGCTAAATACCTCAAAGCGAATACGAATATAAGCAAAAAATAGTTTATGTTTTTTATGATATCTAAAAAGTTCTTAAGCTCACCAAATTGAAAGATACCTAAAATAACAATCAGAACTAAGGCGATAAAAAATAATATATGTCTAAAACGCATATCTATATTGTACATTAGCTCGCGCTTAAGTGGTATCAGGTCTATAATTATATTATGAATATATACATACTAGGGCGCGAAAAAGAATTATGCCTAGCAGAGCTCGAAGCAATGCTTGGTTCGGTATCATTAATAAATGACGAAGTGGCAGTATCAAGCGAAAAAGCTTCTATCAAGCAGCTAGGAGGAACAATTAAGACTGGGCATATTATTGCTGAAAAGATATCTAGCACTGCTGAGCTACAAAGCGAGATAATAAAGTCGCTGCTTGCTTCAGGCTTTGATAAAAAATTTAGTTTTGGCTTGAGTCATTATGGCAACTCAAGAATAAACTTTAGTCCGATTGGAATTAAAATCAAAAGAGAACTACAGAAATCTGGACTCAAGCCCAGGCTTGTAATGCCAAAAGAAGATAATAAATTAAATGCCGCATCGGTAAAGCATAATAAGCTTATTGGTACAGGTAGAGAATTTATTGTAATTCAAAATAATGATTCTATGAGCCTAGCGGTCACTGATGGTGTTCAGGATGTCGATTCTTATTCGATGAGAGATTACGAAAAGCCCTGTAGGGACAGGAAGGTCGGAATGCTTCCACCTAAACTCTCTCAAATCATGATAAATCTTGCTAGCCCCAACCAAAGCTCTATAATCGTAGATCCTTTTTGCGGATCTGGTGGACTATTGATAGAAGCTTCGCTAATGGGATATGAATCAGAAGGCAGCGATCTGTCGGTTGATATGATCGATTGCTCCAAGCAAAATATTGAATGGTTCCAAAAGAACTACTCAGACACGAGCCCAATAACTATTAATCAAGCCGCCGATGCCACAACACTTATGTATCCTGAAAAACCGTATTCAGTCGTAACAGAAGGGTTTTTAGGTACAAACTTCCTTTCTAATCCAACAAAAAATCTAGTAAAAGAACAATTGCCCGAATTAAGAAATTTATATTTAGATTTTTTTAGCAATCTTAATAAACAAAAAGTGCTTGCCGATTCAATATGCATTTGTTTGCCATTCTGGATATTCAATGATGAAGTTGTGGAGCTAAATATTATTGACGGAATCACCAATCTGGGCTATACTATTACCGAGTTTAAATCTGTTCGACAGAGCGTTCTCAGTTATTACCGAGAAGGGCAATTTACCGGTCGACAGATTCTTGTATTTAAGACTAACAAGGAGAAAAATTATGTCACATACTAAAGCAGGCGGCTCATCAAGAAACGGAAGAGATTCGCAATCCAAAAGATTAGGCGTTAAGCGTTCCGGTGGTCAAGCCGTTCAGGCTGGTGATATCATCATCCGCCAACGAGGCAGCAAATTCATAGCAGGCTCCCATGTGGGAATCGGTAAAGACCATACACTCTTTGCCCTTAAGCCCGGCTCTGTTGAATTCAAAACAGTACGTAAAGAAAATTTTACGGGCAATAAGCAGCGTAGATCCCTAGTAAGCGTAGTTTCGGGCGCTGAATAACATATAACTTATCAATCTTAAAATAATAGCCGCCAAAAGCGGCTATTATTTTTTTGCATGATTATCGGCTGATTTATTGGCTACTTTAGTATTTAAGTGTTTAATGGCTCCAATGAAATCCTTAAACAGAGGATGGGGACGATTCGGGCGTGATTTGTATTCTGGGTGGAACTGACTTGCCACAAAGAATGGATGATTCTTGTGTTCGACTATCTCAACCAATTTTCCGTCTGGTGATGTTGCCGCTATTATCAAGCCAGCTTTTTGAAGCAACTCACGATAGTCATTATTAAATTCATATCGATGCCGGTGTCTTTCGCTAACCTTAGTCTTGCCATAGGCCAAATAGGATCGTGATTTCTTGTCGATTTTAGCATCATGATCTCCTAGTCGCATACTGCCTCCTAGGTCTACGCCTATTTGATTGGGCATAATATAGATTACTTTATTTTTTGCATCAGGATTAATCTCGCTACTGTTGGCTGACTCATCGCCCAGCACTTCTCTGGCGAAATCAATTACTGCCACTTGCATACCCAGGCAAAGCCCAAGGTAAGGGATGCCATTTAGCCTGGCGTAGCGAGCCGCTAACACCTTTCCTTCCACACCCCTTGAGCCAAATCCACCCGGTACCAAAATGCCGTCTAGGCCTTCGAGTAGATTACTATCTGCCTCGAGTTTTTCTGAATCAACCCAAACTATATTTATATCAAGATTATGGCTCCATCCAGCTGATCGCAAGGCCTCAAACACGCTCAGATAAGTATCTTCGTTAGCCATATATTTTGCTATTACTCCGACACTTATTGATGGCTTTTTGGACTTTATCTTATCCACCAAGTTGCTCCAGTCTTTAAGGTCTGGCTTACTACATGAAAGCTCCAATTTACCGCAGATATAATCTCCAATCCCACTATCCTCCATGCGCAGTGGCACCTCATATACACTACTAGAATTTGGCAAGGCAACAATCGCATCTCTGTCGACATCACAATACAGGCTCATTTTATCAAACGCCTCGGCATTAATTGGCTTGTCGGACCTGACAAATAGTACATCGGGCTGAATTCCCGCCTCCCTAAGA
>CALRAY010000043.1 GCA_943353705.1 Patescibacteria group bacterium UBA4664
CAAAAACTCATCACCAGCAGTAGCTAATGAGCTCATGTTGGTAAGTTCTTGAGCCTTTTGGGCTACATCCTCAGCGATTACACTCTTGGTGCTACTGGCGAGAATAGCGCCTGTAGTGATCATAGAAGTTTGATCCTTGGTTGAGCCTACACCTTTGGTGCTAATTGCTTGGCTACTACCAATACGCCCTGCGGCAGCAATGGTAATAACTGCGATAATTGCGGCAGCATGAAATGCATATCTACCGAATTTATTATTAATTTTAATAGAAGCTTCGTCTCGAATAGAGTCTTTAGCTAGCTTAGAATCTTTAGTTTTGGTTGAAGCGTTAGCTTCATCAATTTTTGTTTGAGAAAAAGTGTCTTGCCCAACGCCCACGAAATTTTCGGGACGCACTTGTAAGGGGAATCCTACTATTTTTCTACTAATAAACTTCTCCTTTGTACCTGTTAGTCATTACTGTCATAGATGGTACATATAGTCTGCGGCTTATCTGACCCTAGCTATATGCTAGGCCGGAGTTTTCGACCGAAAATTAATCTCCTTCAGCTGATAAACTGATGCAGGTAAATCCAAAATATAAACTCACAAATTACTACTCACATAGTATATAGATAACTGCTTATACTTTAAATTTACGTGGGTATAGTCTACCAAGCGCTAGGTGTGGTGTCAAGTGCCATATTATCCTTTATATAAAGCATAATATTACTGATTAAGGTATTTTTCTATATTTTGGTTGTGTTCATCTAGATTTTTAGCGTATCTGACAACTCCATTTTTGTCTGCAAGAAAGAACAGGTAGTCGTTCTGATCTGGATTTAGAGTGGCTAAAATAGAATCCAAGCCAGGATTACAGATTGGCCCAATTGGCAAGCCAGCGACCTTATAGGTATTGTAGGGTGAGTCAATACTTAAATCTGATGGCAGTGTCTGAGTCTTTCCAGTGGCGTAATTAACGGTTACATCACTCTCTAGCTTCATTCCAAGCTTTAGTCGATTGTAGAAAACTGCTGCTACCCCTCGTCTATCTTCTGTAGTATTTGCCTCTCTCTCTACAATTGAAGCAAGAGTAATCAGATCGTTGAGCTTGGTTGAATTTTGATATTCAGCTGGCAGCTTAGGCAGAACCTGCCGTTCGAAGTTGTCTAGCATTGTGTCGATTTGGCTCTGAGCGGTGCTAGCGTATACCACTGTGTAGGTTGCCGGGAATAAGTAGCCCTCAAGGCTTTGCTTGTTGCTGCGGTATTGCAAGAAGCTTTGCTTATACGTGTTTTGAAGTTTCGAAGCTTCCACAAATCCATTAGCAGTGCCAAGATTAGTTTTGGCCCATTTTTTAGACATTTGTTCTATTGTTGTACCTTCTGGAAAGGTTATTTTCTCTGAAGCGACAGCACCACGACCTATTGTATCGGCTATTCTTGATAAGCTCATGGAAGGGCTAAGGAGATATGTACCTGGCTTTAAATTTCCGCGGGATGGCCCAAATTTAGAATATAATATGAATATATTCTTGTCGGCAATCAGTCCTTTAGCGTAGAGATCATTAGAGATTTGATCTAAGCCCATATTCGCCTTTACTACGAATAACGACTTATTAGTTTGTTTCGAATCTTTAGGGCTATTTACGGCGACAATAAACCAAAAAAACAAACTTAGTACAATTACTAATATGGCAGTCAATATTGCTGCAACTATCCATTTAAATTTAGATTTATTTTTCTTTGAGGTAGGACTCAAGGATGATACATGCGGCGTATTGGTCGATGACGTCTCGACTTTTTGAGGCGAGGTGCTTGGGGATTCTTTGCTTGGCTTGTTCGGTAGAGAGGGCTTCATCGATTAATTCTATACTATTATTGTAAAGCTTAGCTAATTCGCTTGCAAATTTTTCGGCTAATTCGGTCTGCTGGGTATTTTCTCCATCCAGGTTTCTCGGCCTTCCGACCACAATCAAATCGGGCTGATGCAGACTCAGTAAATCCTCGATATTTTTCCATAATTCGTTATCATTATTTAATGTCAAAAGTGGCTCTGGGCTTGATTCCTCAGCGGCTTTCAGGGCTACACCAATACGCTTATTGCCATAGTCGAAGGAAATTATTGCATCTAAATAGTCTTGCTGGGAAACTTCCATTAGTTAGTAGTTACTTTAATTTCTATTTTTATCCTGTTTGAAAGAATTGGCATATTAGGAATCATACTGGGCCAAGTCTCAACTTCTGCACCAGTGACTTGATCTCCTTTTTGCTTGGCTATTTCGGAAACTTCCTTAACTGGCTTACCCGCAAAAGATTTAGCAAATTCTTTTTTATCTATCGGATCTCCGTAGTAAGCTGTTGCTTTTGTGTTGAGCTGGACCTTTTCGGAGCTGAGCTGCTTTACGATTGCAAAAGTACCATCATTTGAGCCATTTTGGTATATTTCCTTATTGCCTTTAATTTCTTCTCTGACCTGCTCGTCGAAGAGCTTATTTACATCTTCTTTTTTAGCTGCAAAGCCAGTAAATTTAACTTTAGCAGTTACATTGACTTTGTCAGCTTCAGTATCTTGCTTGACTGAAGTACTAAAGTCTTCAAAATTAGACTGTATGGTTTGGGTAAATAATTGCTGATTGCTGTTGGCTTTCTTACTCAAATCGTCCTTGCTTGCATCAGCTTCTTGCTCGGCCTGCTTGCGTGCATTTGCTACATCCTCGGCCGACAGAACGGTGACAGTCTTGCTAGTTCCTCCGCTTGCTTGTCCGCTGGCTTTGTAGAGACTGCTAAAGCCATTTATGCTAAACGTGGTTGGGCCGACATTGAAGCTATCCCCTGGAGACACTGCAGTGATCTGTACATCAATAGCTGATGAACAGCTAACAACTCCGCCACCAGCATTACCGGCTGGAATTGTTACTGTCTGGGCGGTTACAAAAGCCTTGCCTGCACCTGTCATGCCACTTCCTGCGGGCAAACTATGGGTCGCGACATCATCGCAATTCCTTACAGCCACGGTTCCTGTAGCTTTATTGCCAATCTCTTTTCTACCAGTTGCACTTATCTGGAAGCTAACATCCTTTGTGGATTCCAGCTTCTGGGCAGACAAGGTTTGAGATGTTATATCTGACTGAGAAATAGCAGAATCTAATATGAAATTAAAGTTTAAGCTAGTTTTTTTAGCTTTTGATATTAAATCAACTTTAGCCGTAGGTAGAAATATTGATGCTAAAATTATAACAACCAAGATACTAATTGCGACTCCTATAATCCAGATGCGTTTGTTTAATTTTCCGTAATCAGGGACTTTCTTTTCTTTTTTATTCTTTCTGGGTTTTTCGCCTGTAACATTTTCTTCATCTTCTGAGCTATCTAGACTAATATGTTTTGGCTGGAATCCTTCACCATCTGATTTATTAGTAGCTTTACTAGTGTCTTTTGGCTTGTCAGGCTCTGAATCTTGATCTAGTCTGATATTCTCGCTAGACTTAGGCTTTAATTGCTCAACATCTGGAACATGCGGCATCGCCTTAACGCTAGTTGCCACGGCAATACCTGCGCCACCTGCAAGATTTTTAGTTATTCTGTCATTGGTGACGATTACCAATTCTTTATCTGAATCCTGCGAGGCTTTCTTGAGAAGCTTTACGTTAACCTGACTCTGAAGCAAACCCGACCTTGAGGGCACAACAATTCTAACCTC
>CALRAY010000044.1 GCA_943353705.1 Patescibacteria group bacterium UBA4664
TCAACCAAGGATCAGACTTCTATGATTACTACAGGCGCTATTCTCGCCAGTAGCACCAAGAGCGTAATCGCTGAGGATGTAGCCCAAAAAGCCCAAGAACTTACCAACATGAGCTCATTAGCTACTGCTGGTGATGAGTTTTTGGCTAACCGTTCTTCAGTCCTAGCGTCAGGTGCTCCTAGTCGCGATATTATTAGCTACAAGGTGAAGGAAGGCGATACGCTATCTACTTTGTCTGCTAAGTTTAATATCGCAACCGACACTATTAAGTGGGCCAATGATATTCAAAATGAAGATAGCATTAAGCCTGGTGCAGATTTGACAATACTGCCAGTTAACGGCATATTGCACACCGCTCAAGATGGTGATGATGCCTTAGCATTAGCTAATAAATACCAGAGTAATGCCAGTCTAATTGAAAACTTTAACGGCCTCGAGGGTAAAGCTCCAGCTACTGGATCTAAGCTTATTATTCCAGATGGAGTCAAGCCATCTGTAGCATTACCATCGGCCACACCTACTATAGCTAGTAGAGCACTAAACGGCGGAAGCTCATTTAGTAATTTCACCGGTGGACTATCCAATAGCTACACTAGAGGTCAGTGTACTTGGTACGTAGCCAGTCGAAGATCAGTACCTAGCAACTGGGGAAATGCAATTACTTGGTACTATAATGCTCAAAGAGCTGGATATAGTACTGGTAGTGCTCCTAGAGCAGGCGCAATCGGATGGGAAAGAAATAACCACGTTGTGTACGTAGATTCAGTTAATAGCAATGGAACCGTAAATATCTCTGAAATGAATTGGGGCGGACGCCCAGGCGTACTCCATACTAGAACTGAGCCAGCTGGCCGATTCCTCTACATCTACTAGAGGACATAAAAAAAGACCCCTAACGGGGTCCTTTTTTATGTATGGATGTTATCAAACTTTTATGCTATAATGTCAAGATGTTTACAGATGTAGTTAAAGTTAGAATTGCCGCCGGTAAGGGCGGAGATGGAGTTGTCAGCTTCCATAGAACCAGAGGTAATGCCAAGGGCGGACCAGATGGTGGCGATGGTGGCAGTGGTGGCAGTGTTATTATTGTTGCCAATCATAATACCAATACTCTCTCCAAATATCGTGGTAGCAAGCTTTGGCGCGCAGAAGATGGCACCGATGGTACGAATGGAAAGAAGCGCGGTCGCGGCGGCCAGGATACAGAGCTTACTGTACCACCTGGAACAATCGTAATGGAGGATGGAAATGTAATCGCCGATCTTGAGAAACAGGGCGATGAAGCAATTATCGCGCATGGCGGTCGAGCTGGATTCGGAAATGCTCACTTTATAAGCTCTGTACGCCAAGCCCCTAGGATGGCCGAGCTAGGAGAGATTGGCGAGCAAAAGGAAGTTACTTTTGAACTTAAAATTGTAGCGGACGTTGGATTAATTGGCTTACCAAACGCGGGCAAATCTACTCTCTTGTCTGTAGTTTCTAATGCCAGGCCAAAGATAGCTAGTTATCCCTTCACCACCCTGGAGCCTAATTTGGGTGTAGTCGATATAGATCAGGACACATTTATGATGGCAGACATACCAGGACTTATAGAAGGAGCCAGCAAGGGTAAAGGCCTGGGCGATGAATTCTTAAGACATGTTGAACGCACTAAAGTTCTGCTCCATATTATAGATGCAACATCAGAGGACCTTACAAAAGACTACTTAACTATTCAAAATGAGCTTAGAGAGTATAGAATTGATTTAACAACCCGACCACAGGTCATTGTTCTCTCAAAGATTGAAAGTGTGCCAGAAGCAAATGTTAAAGGCAAAATCAAAGAAGTAGCAAAAGCCGCTGGCTTAAAGCAAAAAGATATCCATGTTATTTCCTCGGTTGCAAATATGGGATTAGCTACGCTCTTGAGATTCACTAATAAACTTATAGAAAAGACCAAGTCCGAGATGGTTGAAACGGATGAAGAAGAAATGCCTATTATTAGGCTCGATACGGCTGCAAGTTGGGAAGTTCATAAGAACGGCAATAGCTACGAAGTGACGGGGGTTGAAATAGAGGGCTTTGCAAAACGTACTAATATGGATCAGTATCAGTCGGTGCATAGATTGCATCATATACTTGGCCGCAAGGGCATTATGAGGCAACTAATTAAGCTAGGGGCCAAGCCTAGTATCTCTAAGGTCACTATCGCAGGAAAGGATATAGAGTTTTAATGGCAAAGTTCAAGGTTGCATTAGTGGAGATAAATTTTGAAACTAAGCCTGATTTATTTTCTCCCAAAGGCATAGATAGAGGCACAGAACTTTTATTGAGCACTCTACCCAAATATAACTACACTACAGCGCTAGACTGGGGCTGCGGATGGGGTGCAATAGCACTTTGGCTTGCTAAGCATAATCCTAGTTCTAAAATAAGCGCGGTCGATAGTGATATCGCAGCCGTGAAGGCAGCTCAGCAAAATGCCAAGCTGAATAATCTTTATAATATTCACATATCTGCTAGTCATGGTTTTGAAGAAATTCCGTCAGGTCATAAATTTGATTTGATATGTTCTAATCCTCCAACCCACAGAGGCAGAGAAGTCGTGGATAACATGATAAAAGACAGCTTTGATTATTTGCCCAAAGGCGGTACATTGCTAGTGGTGATTGAGTCCAGAATTAAGCCTTGGGTATCAAGGCAAATGAAGGAAGTTTTTGGTAATGCTAAAATTGTCAAAAGAGCACCCAAGAACGTTGTACTCATGGCGACAAAATAGTCTATAATGTATTTATGAATAAGCAAGATAAACAGATAAATAGAGCCAATCAATTTTTCCGCAGGGAACTCGAGGATTCAGATATTCAAAAGAGCGTACACTACACATTCAAAGATGGCTTTAGGCTGGGGTTTGGATTTTTTGTGGGTTTTTTGCTTGGGACTCTAATTCTCGGCTTACTGGCTAGCCTCGTCGGATGGCTCATCAGTCTCTTTTAATTGATTTCAACAGGTTAAAATTGTATAATCAGACTATTCGGGGCATTGGCGCAGTTGGTAGCGCGCATCCATGGCATGGATGAGGTCATCGGTTCGAACCCGATATGCTCCACCAAGAAAATTATCCTACTTCGGTAGGATTTTTTTCTTGAAGGAGAGTTATTCGAGTGAGAACCGAAGGTTCGGTATACGAGGAGTGCAGTGTAAATATCAAGTTCACTTGAGTATTTACCAAGCACCACAGGGAAAAGGCTGTTAGCCCGCCGCCCGAAATGCTTTGGCATTATAAAGCTCTCGCGGCGGTTATTTTTGATTTTTTTGACGAAAGCTTGTAAAAAAAGAAAACCTTGCAGTTCCATTCAGAAATATCCGAAATGGAACCGCAAGGTTATTGTTGATTAAACACCACCACCGACGACGATATTGTATCGGTTTGCAAGGTCTGTAATCTTTGAGAGATGATCCTCAAGAAAGCTAGGAGTGATGTCAGGACAACACCCTTCAATAAAATCGCTAATCATGTCGTTCATATCAAAGAT
>CALRAY010000045.1 GCA_943353705.1 Patescibacteria group bacterium UBA4664
TTTCCTTCCTTGGGTAGGTACAATTTAGTCTTAATATTATATAACTAAATATTATTTGTGTCAAACATATGGCTTAAGTCTGCTGCTTAAATATTAGAGCAAATTAAGTAACAATAAATATTTGTTATGTATAATGCACTTATGCAAAATTTAATTACGACAATAATAAATAAACCAGTTGTTGTTTATAGAGAAGCGAGAATAGCCGGCGTAATAACGAACTTTATAGTCAACAAAGAAAAGTTAGCGGTTGAAATATTTGAGGTAAAAGTCATGGATGATAATAAAATCTACCTATTGCTTAGTAAAGATATCCACTCAGTTACTAGTAGAGGCCCAGTAGTAATGAATTATGAATCAGATTTATGTCTTGCCGAGGATCTAGTGAGGCAAAAGGACATAATCAAATCGAAATTCAGGCTAATAGGTGCTGCTGTCATAACTAAAGACGGCAAGAAGCTTGGCAGAGTAAAGAATTTTACGCTTGATTATGAAAGCTTTAAAGTATCAAAGCTGCATATTAACCCTATAATAATAAAAAGAATAGTAAATGAATCGCTAATAATTGATAGACGACAAATACTAGAGGTCAGGAACGACAAAATCATAATAAAAAGTGCAGCAATAAAAAGTAATGAAAAAAGCATAAATGTATTGCCAGCTAAAGCTTATTGAGACTATAATAAAAAAATACAAAGGAGAGTGAGCTTGTTAGTTGTAGCAGTGTGGGTAGTTATAGCAGTCGTGATATTTAGATTAGTTCTCAAAAAGAGCTAATTCTTCATAGGCTTTTATTATAAAACTGTAATTATATCCTTGCCGAGATAAATATTCGGTGAGTTTTTGTTTATCTTGATATTTGAGTTGCCTCATCTTTTTGGTGATTACTTCCTTAAGAGAGTTGAGCTTAAAACCGTCCCCCATATCGGAAATGGCAATATCAATGATTGAGCGGTCGATTCCTTTTGCCATAAGCTCTGCACTTAAGGCCCTATCGGATTTAGGTTTTAGTAACATTCTATTGCGAATCCACATCTCCGCAAACTCGTGGTCGTCTAGATACTTTTGGGATATTAGCCTATCGATTGCCAAATCTACATCAACGGACGGGAAGCCCTTGCGGACGAGCAGGTACTGCCTTACTTCCATAATACTTCTAGGCCTTAGTGCTAGGAATCTTATGGCAAAGTTATAACTTTTTGATTTTGACTGTGCGGACTTTAATTCCTCTAATTTATTTTTATCGATTCGCTGGTCGACCTTGAGCTCGAAAAGCTCTAAATCTTTCTCCGTCAGCGAAAGCTCGTATTTACCATTTATATGGATATTATAGTAGCCATCTCTTTTAACCTGCGGAGATATCTTGGTAATTACAGGCATTGGCTACCTATTTGTCAAAGTGTCTGGCGCGAATTGTGCTATCGAGCTCTTTCATGACTTCTGCATGATCTTTCAGGAACTGCTTGGCGGCTTCTCGGCCTTGACCAATCTTTTCGTCCTTATAGGCATACCAAGCACCGGCCTTAGCCACGAGGTTCTCTTTGACGGCTAGATCAATCAAATCCCCTGCCGTACTAATGCCCTCGTTGTACATAATATCGAATTCGGCAACCTTGAATGGTGCAGCAACTTTGTTTTTAACTACTTTTACTTTGACGTGGTTACCGATAATATTATCGCCATCCTTGAGAGCCTCACTACGTCTAATATCAAGCCTCACAGATGAATAATACTTGAGTGCATTTCCACCAGAAGTTGTCTCTGGATTACCAAACATTACTCCGATTTTCATTCTTAGCTGATTGATGAATATCACTGTCGTGTTGGACTTTGCTATTACGCCTGTAAGCTTACGCAAAGCTTGGCTCATGAGCCGGGCCTGCAGACCCATATGGCTATCGCCCATATCGCCCTCTATTTCAGCTCTTGGTACTAGGGCTGCTACAGAATCGATAACTATTACATCTACTGCACTACTACGCACTAAAGTCTCACATATTTCTAGGGCTTGTTCGCCTGTATCGGGCTGTGATATTAATAGGTCATCGAGCTTGACGCCGATCTTAGCGGAGTATTCGGGATCCATTGCATGTTCTGCATCTATAAAAGCAGCTAGGCCGCCATTCTTCTGTACTTCTGCGACTGCGTGCAATGCTAGAGTTGTTTTACCGCTAGATTCAGGTCCATATATTTCTACTATTCTACCTTTTGGTAATCCTCCACCTAGAGCGAGGTCAAGCGATAGGCTGCCCGTGGGTATTGTTTCGACTGCGACCTTCATACCCTCACCAAGCTTCATGATTGATCCTTGGCCAAATTGGCGCTCGATTTGCTCCACTGCGAGCTCTACGGCCTTGAGGCGAGAGGCCCTTTCTTTAGCATCGCTTGATGATGGTTTTTCTGCTTTAGGTTTTTTAGCTGGCTCTTTCAATGGTTTCTCCTGAGTTAAGGTTGATTTTAGTTTTTTCTCTACTGGTGTTGTTGTTGCCATTATACCCTCCTAAAAGTATGTTCGGTTTATATTCTATATATACCAATATACCGAACACCTTACGTACATGTCAACAACTTTTTCATAGAAAAATTTCTCTTACCTATTGTACGCGTTTTTTTAGTATGTACACAAGCATAAAAAATGTAGAATTAAACTAAGCTATTCTTGCTCCAACTAATTAAATCGGCTTGATTTTTTTCATCTGCTAGCACTACAGCCCTATAAATCTCGTTTGACATATAGTCACGGCCTAGGCCTCCGTTGCGAGAGAGAGCTTTGAGAAAAATAATAGCTTGTCGTTGTTGCTCACTTAAATTAAGCCACCAATCTTTTGGCATCTTGGTAGCAAACTCATCGGCATGCCGATCAGAAGGTCTAATGAACCAAATATCAAAGTTTACTAGCTCACCATCTATATCTACTCTTGGGCCCAGCCAAACACCAGGCGGCAAGATTGGTCGCGATACCGGATAGACAGTGTAATTAACCAGATTTACCTTAATTAACTTGGGCATTATCATATATTCTCTTGCCAGATCTGCTATTTTTTCAATGTTGGGCTCACAATATACTTCAAAGTCTATATCGGCCTGGCCCATCAAGTCATACTCATAGCTCCCCACTAGTCATACATGACCAAAGCTACCGATCTTCTTCTCTATACCAGTCAATTCTAAAGCTCGTTTGGTTATCTCAAAATAATGCTGGGAGTTCTTGAGTGCTTCTTCTTGAGTGCTTCTTCTTGAGTGCTTCTTCTTTGCTGATCATGTTTTAATTTAACTCGAAATTTGGCTTATGAACCCCAGCTTATTTACCGCTGTTGATTGCTTCTAAATGCTCTTTGTGTTTTCGAGCCGCCAACTCCATCAACACTACTGACAATACTATTCTCTGATCATCCAGAAAAGATTTCCTTTTAATA